>NZ_JBVVQN010000020.1:0-128083 GCF_055811075.1 Mesorhizobium sp. WSM4820
GAGAGATAGCCGCGGTCGAACTGCATGCCTTCGACGACTTCGAGTTCGGTCTCGGCGGTCTTGGCTTCCTCGACCGTGATGACGCCCTCATTGCCGACCTTCTGCATCGCTTCGGCGATCATCGAGCCGACCGAAGCATCGCCATTGCCGGCGATGGTGCCGACCTGGGCAACCTCTTCCGAGGTCTTGATCTTCTTGGCGTTCTTGATCAGCGTCGCGACGACGTCGCTAACCGCGAGATCGATGCCGCGCTTCAGGTCCATCGGGTTCATGCCGGCGGCAACCGCCTTGTGGCCTTCCTGGACGATCGACTGCGCCAGAACGGTCGCGGTCGTGGTGCCGTCGCCGGCGATGTCGTTGGTCTTCGAAGCAACTTCGCGGACCATCTGCGCGCCCATGTTCTCGAACTTGTCGGAAAGTTCGATTTCCTTGGCGACGGTGACGCCGTCCTTGGTGATGCGCGGGGCGCCGAACGACTTGTCGAGGACGACGTTGCGGCCCTTGGGGCCGAGCGTGACCTTCACAGCGTCGGCGAGGATGTTGACGCCGCGCAGCATGCGCTCACGGGCATCGCGAGAAAATTTTACGTCTTTGGCAGCCATTTTTAGCTCCTGGCAGGGGCTTGAATTGAGCCCGGGGTTTAAGTGATGGTGAGGCCGATATTCAGCCGATGATGCCCATGATGTCGGATTCCTTCATGATCAAAAGGTCTTCGCCATTGAGCTTGACTTCGGTGCCCGACCACTTGCCGAACAGGATGCGATCGCCGGCCTTGACGTCCAGCGGCACGAGCTTGCCGGCTTCGTCACGGGCGCCGGAACCAACGGCGATGATGTCGCCTTCCTGCGGCTTTTCCTTAGCCGTGTCGGGGATGATGATCCCGCCGGAGGTCTTGGATTCGGATTCGACCCGACGAACGACCACGCGGTCATGCAGCGGCCGGAAATTCGACTTTGCCATTTTGGATATCCCTGGTGCGGAGGTTGAAAGGTTCTCCGTTGCCGGAGCGTGGTTAGCACTCGCCAGTGGAGAGTGCTAACGTGGCGCTGAAATAGGCTGCGGGCTCGTACTAGTCAAGACGTACGAGGGGACGGCCGAAGAGCAAAGGATTTGGAATCGGCGCGGAAGGCTCGCCCCCGTACGGTGCATCCAACTGCCTTAGCGAGCGTTTCGGCCGTAAGCTCTGGGCCAACTTTCGTCTCTGTTTGGAATGTGAAATTATGTGAAATTAATGGCCGAGCAGTCGGCCGGAATCGATGGCCAGCCAAACAGTCTTGAGCTTTTTGCAATTCATCATAACCTAAGTGGCATCGCCAAAAGGAGCGCTTATCGCAATCGATGGTCTGCAAATGCCTGCCGAAGCGCCTGGCAATCCTAAAGCAAGGCGCTCGCAATTTGCTTGTTCGGTAGGTTCCGATCAGCAGGTCGAGAGGAATGCTCGTTTTGAGGACGATGTTTGGGAATTTCGTGATCGAGGTGGATTGTTTCCGTGGTGAGGTTTGCGTCGGCGATTAGATAGACAAGATGGCGCGCCCGTCCAGTGCGCCTACCGCGCGAATCTCTCCCTTCACGAATTCCGCCGTGAACGCAGCGCGTTGAGCCGCAACGGCACCGGAAAGCCTTGACGATCATGCCGGGTACTGGCGTGTGCTGCGATGTTGTAGGTGGTCAGGCGGGCCTTGACGTCATTGCGACGGTAAATGAGCAGCGGGGACCGGGTGGGGGGCTTGGGGTTAGTCCCCGCTGCTTTGAGCTGCCTTCGCAGGGTGCAGTGGCAGCACAACTAAATAGTGACTGAGCGATGACAGGACCCAGACAGCGGAGCCTTGGGCACCCTGTCAGTCTTACATCGGCTAGTGCCGCCCCCAAGGCTACCCGGGCGGGTGTCTCAAGAGTGCGGCGGGGACGGACCTTCAAAGATTGCGACTTCCGCACCCCAGCCTACACTCCGGCCTGACGCGCGTGCCCACCCAATGACGAGTGCCCACCCAATTGACCCCAGCGTCAAGCGACAGGTCATTAGTAGCCGATAAAGATCGCCCCCAAATCGGCCCCTTGGGCTAGCTCGGATAGACAATTCGGGTGAGCGGGTTCAACGGGGTCAAAAGGAGGGGTCGGAATATCCGGGCCAAATTTTCTTACGACCCATCGGATAACAGGCTCATGCGTGGCACCCCCCGTGCCCCTTCGGTTTCACCACACAGGCCCGAGCGAGACGACCGCCAGACGCCGAGAGGCTGCCCGGTGGCGGTACCTCAGACCGACATGAGCACGCGCTGGCGGGCTATCCTTGTCCAGCGGTTGGAGTGCGGAGTGTGCGTAGGGCATACCAATCGGGACGCCTACTTGCGGCTGTCGTCAGTGCAACGTAGCTACCGGGTAACGAAATGGAGGGGTCTATGTTTCTATGGCCGCATTGCGCTCCTGGTCCTCAGGCCGCTCCCGGTAGCGCCCTTCCTGCTTGGCCTTTCGGATACCCTGGGCCTGCCGCCGCCGCCTGTCGTCATAGTCCTTGCGGGCAATCGCAGCGATCATGTCCAGCATCATCCCGTTGATGGCCTCCTGCATCCGGCCGGTGAACTCGTCGGTTCCGCTTGAAGCCATGCTCCAGGAGGTGGGGAGGTCGAGACTGGTCTTCGTCTGCGCGATGTGGATCACCGGCTTCGACGTGCCAACCTGCTCGACGATCCATCTCGACAAGCCAATGAAGAACCACACTCTGATGCAGACGATCGCGCGCGCGAACCGAGTTGCGCCCGGCAAACAAGCGGGTCAGCGCGGATCGATCCGCTGCGCGACCAAACGCAGTCGTTGCGCGTGTGCAAGGTCGAGGAGGCGATCTTCAAGTTTACGGATCCCAACATTGCGGGGAAATCCAAGCTCACGCGGCGACTCGCGCCCGGTCGGCCGGATTTCGCAATAACCATCCGCAGGAAACATCGCGGAGCGAACCGACGCCGGCAGACGATCAATGACAAGCGTCTGAATTGTGACGACCTGCTCGCGCCGATAGGCGCCTTCGGCGACATCCCGCCAACGAACGCGTCCGCGCTGGCGAACCCAACGGACCTCGGCGACGGTGATATGCATATAGTCGCCGGCAATGGCCAGGCCACGATCAGATCCATCGCAGCTTCGTTGCGCACCGGGACGACCGCGGCGACGGAGCACATAGCCTTCGGCCTGTTGGCCTTCGCGATACATCGGTTTTCGCGCGCAAGCGTCCACACCGCGTCTGCCGCTCCCTTCGCGCTGCTGTATTCCTCTATGAGCCTATCGCGATCGCCTCCCGCATGGCGACGTCCATTGACGCTGCATGCTCTCTGCGTAGCCGAAAGGCCTCGAGGAATCGCTGGTGCAAGGAAGAGACTGCCATCCGGAACTCGTTCACAATGTCGTTGATCACTGCTTGTGCGACAGAGGGGTTGGCGGGCCTTCGCTCTTAATGATCTTGAGTGAAACGGAGCCGGGTCGGCTGCTTACGTCGACCGCTTAGGAAGAGGCGACCGTCGCGCGTTGGGCCGAGCAGTACGGAAACGGCTGCAGAGAGATAGCACGCGGGTATAGATATTGGGACATGCGAACAGCGTGTCGGAGGAGCACCGTGTCGATGTCACCATCGGCATCGACGTAGATGCAGCGCATCAGCTTCACCAGTTTGCCTGTCTCTGCGTGTCTTCTCGATCGTTTCCCCGACCAGATGGAGAGGCATTCTAATTTTTCCGTACTTCAGTACGTACTGCCGAGAAAGCCTTTCTTGGGTCGTCTTCCGAAGCGGAAACGTTGAAGGACAGAGGATCATTGGGCCTATGTGTCCACGCTAGCACGGTGATTCATCCAAAAAAATGCACGACAAGCTCCATCGAACAGGAGATTTGTCGTCAACCTGCCAGCGTATTACGTGATGTTGCTAGCACCGAAGAATTTCAAGCATCAAAGACTTGCCAATGAACGAACTCAAAAAGGTGTGCCCACACAATGTCACAGCAAATGAGAATGCGAAGCTTTGGCCGATCGAGGATCGACAGGATTCGACACGACACCCATCTCCTGCCAGCCCATTCCCGTCTACTCGACCTAGGGCTGTCGAGCATGAGCAAGACCGTCCTTGCCTTATGGTCTGTGAACTCCGGCGTTGACCTCGCCGAATGGCAGTCGTAAGTAATGCAGTCAAAAGTGTGCATACCGCGACGGCGACCACATTGTTTTAGTCTTTTCAACAGTCTAAGAATCTGACGGTATTCTTGACGGCATTCCTTGGAAAGATGATAAGATTTTACCAATCAAAACAAGCAGTTATAGACCTAATTGATCATTGAGTGGGAATAGGGGAAACGGCGGCAACAACGAGGGCCTAGCACGTCAGCGTCTCTGCCAGTGTCCCTGCACCAATTATCCTTTACCGCTTCGATCGCCCTTCCGTAGCAACCTGGCAACACTGAAACGCGGCTAAGCGCGAATGTAAAGCGTCCTCAGAACCGCGTAGAGCCTTGGCGTACAGCGGCGCGCAAATAGGCGGGTTTGGACCAGCGACAATGGTCGCGGAAGGTATTGGGACGCTCTGCTGCGGGGCGCGAAGAAGAGGCGAGCATGTCGTCACCGGATCTGGAATCCGTGGGCCAACGGATCGCGATCGTCGACGAAAATCGTGTTGTGGCCGATAATCCGCGCCCAGCCGCCGACACTGGGCTTGATGCCCTTGAAGGGACCTATGTCTGCCTCCGCCTCGACGCGGCCTTCGAACACAGTGCCGATCAGGCTTTCCTGGCGGAAGGTGTCGCCGACCTTCAGTCGTCCCTTGCCATGGAGTTGCGCCATGCGCGCCGAAGTTCCAGTCCCGCCTGGCGAACGGTCGATCGCCTTGTCGCCGTAGAACACCGCGCCGCGGCCGTCGGCGTTGCTGCTCGAGGGCGCATCGCACCAGATGGCGTGGTGCACGCCGCGTATTTTCTCGTCTTCGGGATGGACTGGATCGCAGATCGGCTCGAGCGCATCGCGAAGACTGCGGCTGAGGTCCACGATATCGCTCGCCGACATGCCGTCCAGGCCCTGCCATGATTTCTGCGGCTCGACGACAGCATAGTAGTTGCCGCCATAGGCGATGTCGACGATGAGCCGACCGAGACCAGGGACTTCGACGGCGATATCAGCGGCATGCAGATAGCTGGCAACGTTGAACATCCGGACGGAGTCCACGAACTCACCAGGCTTCTCGTACTGGATATCAACCCTGCCGGCCGGAGTCTCGATCGAGAGCTTACCCGGCACACTGGGCGTTACCAGGCCTTCTTCGATTGCTGCCGTCACGAGACCGATCGTGCCGGCGCCGCACATCGGCAGGCAGCCGCTGACCTCGATGAATATGACGGCGAAATCACAGTCCTCGCGGTACGCCGGATAGATGATCGCACCCGACATGATGTCGTGCCCCCGCGGCTCGAACATCAGTGCCCGCCGGATCCAGTCATGATCGCGTACGAACAGGTCACGCCGCTCGGCGATGGGAATATGAGGCAGCAGGGGACCACCTCCGGCGACCAGGCGCACGGGATTGCCGCAGGTGTGGCAATCGATACAGAAGAAACTGCGGCGCACGGGAATTCCCTTTTCGGTTCAGGCGGCCTTCGCCGCACCAGGCGCCTGGCTGCGCTGCAGCACTCCCCTGGAGACCCTGTCGAGGAGGATGGCGACGGCGACGATCGACAGCCCAGCCCTGAGGCCGAGGCCCATTTCCATCCGCGTCAATCCCCGCGTCACCTCGGCTCCGAGACCGCCTGCTCCGACGAGGCCGGCCAGGACGACCATGGCCAGCGACAACAGGATGCACTGGTTGAGACCGACCAGCAGTGTCGGGGTAGCCGAGGGAATTTCGATCTTGAACAGAATCGACCGCGGCGAGGCGCCGGTGGCTTGCCCGAGTTCCAGGAGGTCTTTCGGCACCTGGTTGAAGGCCAGGGTGGTCAGGCGCAGCATTGGAGGTATGCCGTAGACAATGGTGGCGATGATCGCCGGAACGCGGCCGAGGCTGAAGATCATCACGGCAGGGATGAGATAGACCCACGGCGGCACGGTCTGCATGATGTCCAGCACCGGTCGGATCGCGGCCTCGAACTTCCTGTAGCGCGATGCCAGGATGCCAAGCGGGAAGGCGATCGACACGGAAATGATCACCGCAACCGTCACCAGCGCCAGCGTCTGCATCGAAGCGGTCCAAAAGCCCGCCAGCAAGCAGAACGTAAGCGCGATCGCGGTCACCACCGCGACCCGGACGCTGACGAAGAATGCGGCGAGAAGGACAGCCACTGCGATCGTCGCGTAAGGCGGCGGATAGAGCAGCGCGGTTTCGATGCCGCCCAGCACCGCCTCGATCAGCTTGGTCACCGTGTCGAAGAACGGATGGAAGTTCTTGTTCAGCCAATCCACAACGGGGGCCAGGTAAGCCCCCGGCGAAAACCGGAACAGATCAGGGTTCATCTTGCGCCTCCCTCGGCGCGATGCGCCGCGCTCTGCGTGAACCTGTCGAGCACCATGGTCAGGATGACGATCGCGATCGCGGCATTGATCGACGTGGCGATGTCGAGCGTACGCACGGCTGTGTAGATCGTCTCTCCGAGACCTCCCGAACCGACGATGCCGGCGATGACGACCATCCCGAACGCCATCATCAGGCTCTGGTTGATCCCGGCCATCACGCTTGGGATGGCGAAAGGCAGCCTGATCTTGATGAACATCTGCCAAGGTGTCAGGCCGGTTGCCTGGCCGAGCTCGATGAATTCGTGCGGCGTCATCCGGATGCCCAGGGACGTGAGCCGGATGGCGGGCGGCATCGCGACGATGACGGTAGCAACGAGCGCGGTCGCCGGCCCATAGCCGAGCAGCGCGATCGCAGGGAGGAGGTAGATGTAAGGCGGCAAGGTCTGGATCAGGTCGAGCACGGGCTCGAGAAATCGGTCGAACGACCTGACGAAACCGGCCACGAGCCCGGTGGGAATACCGACGACAAGGGCGAGGATGGTGGCGGTGGTCACTAGGGCCAATGTGCTCATGGTTTCGGTCCAGAGCCCCATGACCGCGCAGAAGATCAGGGCAAGTCCCGCGAGGACGCCGGACAGGGCGTTGATCAATCGCCAGCCGAGCAGTGCCGCGATGATCGCGATCACGTAAAACGGTGCGAGCTGCAGGAGCCAAAGGACGCCGTCGTAAGTCCCTTCAAGCACGGTCCTGAAAAAGTCGAACAACCATTCGCCGTTGTCGCTGATCCAACCGAGCGCGGTGTCCGTCCAGGCATCGAAAGTGTCCGTAATGAATGCAGTGTCCATTTCGATCTCCCGATTTATGCCGCGGCGAGTTCTCCCGCGGGCGCCCCGGCAACACCGCGCAGCAAGCCACGGATGGTGACGACACCAACGACGGTGCCGTTCTCGATGACCGCGACCGCATCGCGGTCGGACTTCATGGTGAGGTCGATGAGTTCGCCGATGTCGGCCTCCGGCGAAGTCCGAAGCAGCGCGTTGACGTCGCAATGCGGGTGCGAACTCTTGAACTCGGCTACGGGTCGCATCACGGAGTGCGCCTTGACCAGGTGAATCCTGGATATGCCCGCCACGAAATCGGAGACGTAGTCATCGGCGGGTTTGGTTACGATCTCCTCAGCCGTTCCGACCTGGACGATGACACCGTCCTTCATGATGGCAATGCGGTCGCCGATGCGGATGGCTTCCTCGAGGTCGTGGGTAATGAAGACGGCCGACTTGCCGAGCGACTTGGTGAGGTTGCGAAATTCGTCTTGCAGTTGGCGACGGATCAGAGGGTCGAGAGCACTGAACGGTTCGTCCATGAGGATGATTTCGGGGTCTGCCGCCAGCGCCCGAGCGAGGCCGACGCGCTGCTGCATGCCGCCGGACAGTTCGGCGGGATACCGCGACGTCCAGTCGGCAAGCCTCACCTTTTCGAGCGTTGCACGAGCGATCCTGTTGCGCTCGTCTTTCGCAACGCCACGTACCTCAAGACCGAAGGCGGCATTCTCGAGAACCGTCCGGTGAGGGAGAAGCGCCACGCTCTGAAACACCATGCCGATGTTGCGGGCGCGCATATCGCGAAGGTCGGCCGCACTCAGCTTGGCGATCTCCTTTCCCTTCACCGTGATCTTGCCGAGGCTGGGTTCAATCAGACGATTGAGGAGCCGGATCAGCGTCGACTTGCCACTCCCCGAGAGCCCCATGATGCAGAAGATCTCGCCGCGGCGGACCTGCAGGCTGGCGTCGGAGACACCCACCACGCAGTCGAATTCCTGCAGCACCTGCTTCTTGGATAGCCCACGTTCGGTTATGGCCTTGACGGCGGTCTGGGCACGACCACCGAAAATCTTCCATACGGACTGGCAGTCGACCAGAACTTCGCTGGTGGCATTCATCGCAGTGTTCATCGCTTTCCCCACGGGCCGGCTTGGCGGCGGCCCTTCATGTTTTCATAGCTCCGGGACGGGCCGCCGATGTCGGCGGCCCGCCGTTTCGACAATTATTCGGCCTTGATGTTCTCCCAGCGCTTCAGGAGGTCGGCATGGCTGTCGGTCCAGGCCTTGATGGCCTCGTCCATGGTCTTGCCTTCGTTGACGGCGGAGTTGATCGCGGTGATGTCGGCAAGCGGCACGTAGACGCTGGCGATCACTTCGCGTGCATGCGGATTGTCGGCGGAGAAGCCCTTCTTGCCGATCCAATAGTAGCTCTGCGGCGGTGGGAAGACCGCCTTTGGGTCCTTGAGGAACTTCACGTCATACTTCTGCATCATCCAGGAGGGCTCCCAGATCGTGACGGCGATCCATTCCTTGCGGTCGACAGCCGACTTGAGCGCCGCGGTCATGGCAGCGGTGCTGCCTTCCACGAGTTGCAGTTTCAGGTCGTATGCCTTCACCGAGTTCGCGGTGTCGCGCATCAGGCCGGATCCCGGCTCGATGCCGACGATCTTGCCGCCGAACTTGTCGGCGTTGTCATTCAGCTGGTCCATGGAGTCGATCGTCACGTATTTCGGCACCGCCACGCCCTGGAACAGGCCATGCGAAACCGGAGAGATCTTCTCGAGCTTTTTCTTGTTCTTGTCCCAATAGTCCTGGGCGACGTAATCGGTCTGCGAGGCGAGGATCTGGATGTCGCCCTTGCTCAGCGCGGCGTAGGCGATGCCCCATTCGGAGAAGTCCACCACCTTCACGGTGTAGCCGGAATCTTCGAGCACCTTTTTGGTGATGCCGGTGATGGGGGTGAGGTCCTCCCAGGACATCGTGCCCACGGTAATGGTCTTTTCTTCGGTGTGGGCGGACAACATCGTCATACCGACCATCGCGGCAGCGCAGAGCGCTTTCCACAACGTCTTCATTCTACTCACTCCTTTTGTTTATCGTTCCCATTCTCATTTGAAGACTTTGCGGTCGGCTCAGTCTTCATATTGCGCGGCGGGGGCTCATCCCTCGCGGCCTGCACGCAATTCCTGCAATCGGATCACGGTGTTGACGCCGAGCCATGCGAGCGGCTCCGGTGGGAGCCTCGCGGGTTCCGGCTGATCCGAGAATTTGTCGAGCATGTCCGAGCGGGTACCGGTCGCCAGATCGGCGGCCATGACGCCCGCGAGCGTGCTTTTCACGGTCCCGAGACCGTTCTCACAGCACGCGGAGTAGAGGCCCTGTTCGATTTCGCCGAAGGCGGGCACATGGTTCCGGCTGAGGCAAAGCCGTCCGGCCCAGACATGCTCGAACGGCACGTCCTTGAGGTCGGGAAACCTGGCGTCCAGGGAAGTCCGCTGCTCGGCGGCGATCCCGGCCAAGCGCCTTTCGCCCACCTCGACGCCCCAGTCGTAGGTGAACCGCGTCCGAATCACGATGCGCGAGGACCCATCGATTGTGATCTTCCTGACGGTCGCCCCCATTGGATCGGCCGGAAGCAACGCCCACCTGTCCTTGCCCGTGGACCGCAAGGTGAAAAGGGTAGTCATCGATGCATAGGTGAAGATGTGCATCAAACGACCACGGAAGTGACCGAAATCCTCGATATGGCCGTTGACGCCCAGGATGACTTTCGGCGCGGTCACGCTTCCGCGACGCGATACGGCCCTCCACATCCCGCCCTGGCGCTCGAGTCCAAGCACCGGCGAGTGCTCGAATATATCGGCCTTCGATGCCAGCCCCGCGGCGAAGCCGCGGATATAGTCGGCGGGCTGGATCATCACGGCGCCCGGCGTGTAGAGACCTCCCAGATAGTAGGACGATCCGGTGATCTCCCGCATCTCGTCCGCATCCAGGAAGCGGTGCTCCTCGCCGATGTTCGAGAGCGAGCGGCCATAGTTCGCATTGAGCTTTATTCCACGCTCTGTCGCCGCGGCATTGATCTTGCCCGACGGATCGAAGGTGAGCACGGACATGCCGTATTCCGCCGCGGCGTCGGCGGCGAAGGAAATCGCAAAACGATTCTGGGCGATCTCCACCTTCGTCGCGGTTTCGCTGGCGACGGAATATTCGCCCGACGACAGATTGTGCGGGACGTCGATCATGTAGCCGGAGTTTCGGCCCGAGGTCCCTTTGGCGATCTCTCCCGCCTCCAGCAGGACGATCTTGTCGCGAGGCCGCAGTTGACGCAGCCGCCGCGCCGCGGAAAGGCCCGCGAAGCCCGCCCCGATGATCAGCCAGTCGGCCGACACGTCGCCATCGAGCGTCCGGACGGGGAAGCTGCGTCTGCTGAGCGCCTCCCATCCCGAGGTTCCGGATTCCGCCGGAAGACGCTTGACGACGATGTTGTTCACCGGATGGTCTCGTCCACCGAACGATCCGAGACGTCGATCCAGACCGTCTTCAATTCACAGTAATTGTCATGCGCGAAGACCGACTTGTCGCGTCCGCCGAAACCGGATTCCTTGTAGCCGCCGAACGGCGTTGTCGCGTCGCCTTCGCCGAAGCAGTTGACGGTCACGACGCCCGCCCGGATTTCGCGCGAAAGCTTGATCGCCTTGCGCAGGCTTGCGGTGTAGACGGACGCAGTCAGCCCGTAGTTCGTGTCGTTGGCGAGCGCCACGGCTTCGGCAAGCGAATTGAACGTGGTGACCGAAAGGATCGGTCCGAAAATCTCCTCCTGAAACAGGCGGCTCACAGGTGTAACACCATCGACGACGGTCGGTTCGATGTAGATGCCCTTGTGCGTGGCGCCGCCATGGGCGATGGCGAGCTTTTCGGTCTTCACGTCAGCGAGGAAGGATTTCACCTTCTCGAAATGGCTCTTGCTGACCAGCGCGCCGATGCGATTTTCCGGATCGAGCGGATCGCCCGTCTTCCACTCGCGCATGTAGGCGCCGATCCGCTGCAGCAACTCGTCCTTGATGCTGGCGTGAACGATGAGCCGTGACGTGGCCGAGCAGTTCTCGCCCATGTTCCAGAACGCGCCGTTGACCACCTGTTCGGCGACGAGGTCGAGGTCTTCGGCATCCTCGAGAACCACAGCCGGGTTCTTGCCGCCGCATTCGAGGACGACGCGTTTGAGATTGGAGTCCGCCGCATAGCGCAGGAAGCGCCGACCCGTCGGTGTCGATCCGGTGAACGCCACCATGTCGACGCCCATATGCATGCCGATCGGTTCGCCTACATCCTTGCCGCCGCCTGTGACAACATTGAAGACGCCCGCTGGGATACCCGCCTCATGCGCCAGCTCGGCGACACGAAGCGTAGTCAGCGTCGTCTCCTGAGCCGGTTTCACGATCACCGAGCATCCGGCGGCAAGCGCCGGACCGATTTTCCAGGCCAGCATCAGCAACGGAAAATTCCACGGCAGGACGCAACCGACGACGCCAACCGGTTCGCGCACAACCATGGTCAGTGCGTTCGAGCCCACGGGAGCCGTGTTGTCATAGAGCTTGTCGATCAGTTCGGCATGCCAGCGGATGGTGTGGATCGTGTCTGGAATGTCGACGGTCTGGCATTCGCGGACCGGCTTGCCGCTGTCGAGGCTCTCCATGACCGCAAGTTCGTGGCGGTTGCGTTCCATGAGCTTCGCAAATTTGAGCATCACGGCCTTGCGCTCGCCAGGCGAGCGCAAATGCCAGCGGCCGTCGTCGAAGGCTTGCCTGGCCTTGGCGACGGCGAAATCGACATCGCTAGCGTCGCATGCCGCGACCTCGGCAAGCGTGTCGCCCGTCGCCGGATTGGTCGTCTTGAATGTCTTGCCGGAGTTTGCAGGACGGAACGCCCCGTCAATGAAGGCATTGGTCGGAAACTGAAGGTCCGCGGCGATCGCCTTGTATTCGGCAGCGGTCAAAGGTTCATGCATGGTTTGCTCCCGACGTGATCTGGGCGACCGTGCGCTTCAAGGTGGCGACGACAGTTTGGAGAGTTCGCTTTTCTTCCGAATTGAGGGGACGCAGCGGCGCCCGCACGGGGCCGGCTTTGAGGCCGATCAGCTCACAGCCGTGCTTGATCGACTGAACGAACTTTCCGCATTCGAGGAAATCCATGAGCGGCAGCATCGCCGTCATGATGGCGCGGCCCTTGTCGAAATTCCTTTCGAGCACGCAGGCCTCGTAGAGCGCGACATGCTCGCGCGGCAGAAAATTGGAGCCGGCGCAGACCCAACTCCTGGCACCCCATGCAAAGAATTCGAGAGCCTGGTCGTCCCAGCCGCAAGAGAGCGCGATATTGGGGAACTTCCGCGCCAGCAAATGGACGTTGCCCATCTCGCCGGAGCTCTCTTTGATGGCGACGACGTTCCTGGACCTGCCGACGCGGGAGAAATAGTCCTCCCGCATCGTCACGCCCATGCGGGCCGGATAGTTGTAGAGCATGATCGGGAGGTTCGCCGCGCGGTCGACAGTGAGGGCGTGAACCGCATTCTCACGCTCGGTCGGCAGAGCGTATGGAGGCGACGACACGAGGATGGCGTCAGCACCGATCTCCTTTGCCGCCTTGGCATATTCGACCGAGTCTTCGGTCTTGGTAGAGCCCGTTCCAATGATGAGCGGAAGCCGGGTGCCAATCACCTGCTTGGCATAGGCGGCGAGATCGAAGCGCTCCTGGGTGCTCTGGGCGTAGTATTCACCCGTCGATCCACCAACGATGATGCCGTGGACGCCCGCTTCGATGAGCGACTCGAGCACCGCCGCGAAGGCGTCGCGGTCTATCTCCCCGTCCGGGTCGAGAGGTGTGATGGCCGGGGTGTAGATACCTTCGAACTTCAAGACAGTTCTCCATCAGTGGAGTGGCCATTTCGACCAATGCGTCCTTGGGGCGCATGAGACCGTCTGCGAATTCTCATGCGAGAATTCTCAGCGCTCAGAACCGGTCGATCGCACTTGATGTCTTGGAAAATTGCACACGACCGCGAGGGAGTCAATGCATTGTATTATCTATGTACACATTATTTATATTTTGATAACACACGACCTGCTCGCAAGAGCGAGCCTGGGACGGGCTGGGTTCGGCTGAATGTGCCTGTGCCTTTCACTGCCGGCAAACTGCCTAAGCGCGTGACCAGAGCGGGGTCGCGGTAGAGGGGGCAAGCCCACAAGACCAGAAGTAACGAGCGGCGCATCTCGAGCCGTTTAAGGTGATTTCAGCAAAAGGGTGTGATTCTAACCGGAGGGTTAGGCGCTAGTGCTGAAAGTTGAGGTCCTCGAATTTCGCCGGGTCGCTAATGGCGTTGCGTTCAAGAATCGCCAACGAGTGCATCCGCCTTCAATCCTTGGGGCGCGATAAACATCTCCATGTTTTCGCGCGACAGTTCCCAGTGCTCGAACACGAGATCGACAACGGCGTCCTCTTCGTGAGCGCCGATAGCGGAGATGAAGCCGTCGTGATGCTCGACCGCTATCTGGAGTCGCTTGCGCATGTCAGCGTTGCGTGGTCGGAAGAAGGTGTGACCGATACGAGCGTGGTCTATCAAAAGCCTGCCGAGACTTGGCTGAAGGTAGACATTGCCGGACATCTCGCCAATGATCTCGTGAAATCGGTTGTTCTCGAGCACCATGGAAAGCGCGTCGCTGGACATACTTGCCTTGCGGAAACGCTCCTGTGTGTCCTTCAGATCCGAAAGCTGTGATGGTTTGAAATTCTGGACGGCCAATCGGCCGATCGCTGCGTAGATCATGGGCGCGACCAGGAAAAAATGCCGAAGTGTCGAATGGTTCATCGGAACAACCCGGGCTCCCCTGTTCGCCCGAATTTCGATGTATCCTTCGCCCTCCAATCTGCGGAAGATTTCCCTGACCGGGGTCCGCGAAAGGCCGTAGCGCTCGCTTAGCGCCATCTCATCGAGATCCTCGTCAGGATCAAGTTCCATCGTCAGGATGCGACGCTTCAGATCATCGTAGAGATTGCCCTTGCTGCCCTTCATTGCGCACCTTCGGAATGGTTCTGATAGTCAAACATCTATTGCGACAGGAAGAATCGCATGCGGTGGTCAGCGAGTCAACGGATTGTATTTTCTTGGTACACAATATATAACCCGTCATCGATGGCTCACCCGCCAGAAGGGAGACAGCCGAATCCGTCCCACTGCGATCGAGCAAGGCCCAACGATAGCCCAGGAAAAAGGAATGCCCAAGAAGTTCGCGTTTCTCCTGGTTCGCGACTTTACCCTCTCGCCGCTCTCGCTCTTCATCGACACGCTGCGCTTGGCTGGCGATGAGGGCGACCGGAGCCGCAAGATCGAATTCGACTGGCAGATCGTCGGCGAACGCGGCCTGCCGATCAGGGCGAGTTGCGGCGTCGAATTGCTTCCGACGAAGGAGATCGGCAATCCGGAGGACTTTGACAACGTCGTCGTGGTCGGCGGCCTGCTCGACACCAACCGTGCCCTCAGTTCAGAGAAAGAGGCATTCCTCTTGCGGGCCGCCGAGAAACGAGTGCCTCTTACCGCGCTTTGCACGGGAAGTTTCGTGCTTGCCCGTTACGGCTTGCTAGATGGCTATAGCGCCGCCGTCAGCTGGTTCCACATCAAGGATTTTCGGGCTGAGTTCCCCGACGTGAACGCGCATGCCGATAGTCTGTTTTCCGTCGACCGTGGCCGCTCAACATGTGCCGGAGGCACGGGCGCGGCTGACCTTGCCGGCTTTTTCGTGTCGCAATTCATCGGTCAGAAAGCGGCGGAAAAAGCCGCCAAGATACTCGTCCTTGATCGCATTCGAAACATCAGAGACGTGCAACCCGTCGGGGATCTTTTTCCCGAAGCGTCGAGCCGTGCGGTCAAGCGGGCCCTGCTGTTGATGGAAAGCAATCTCCAGGCGAAAGTCTCGATCACCGAGATCGCAGCCCAGTTGAATTGTTCCAGGCGTCAGCTGGAACGTGTTTTTGGAACTGAATTGGGTGTCAGCCCGATGGCGGCGTATCTCGCGCTACGCGTGCATTATGCGAAGTCTTTGCTGGAAGACAGCGACTTGCAGATAGGGGAAATCGCGTACCGATGCGGTTTCGAGAATGCTGGTCATTTCAGCCGGGTATTCCGTCAGCACACCGGTATGACGCCTACCCACCTTAGGCATCCGACCCGCTC
Source organism: Mesorhizobium sp. WSM4820 (assembly GCF_055811075.1). Lineage (NCBI taxonomy): Bacteria > Pseudomonadati > Pseudomonadota > Alphaproteobacteria > Hyphomicrobiales > Phyllobacteriaceae > Mesorhizobium > Mesorhizobium sp. WSM4820. Next base: position 15,516 of record NZ_JBVVQN010000020.1, read on the forward strand.
GGTCCGCATTCCCGCAAAAGAATGATTTATCACCCTGCCGGTGACGGCCATGATGACAGCTTTGCGTTGGCGATTGAACGTTCGACTTCGGCGAGAAACCGGGCGCGCCTTGGTATCCATCATACCCGGAGAACGTGCGTCGTCTCTTCCATTTCTGCGCGAGGCAGAAGGCTGGACAGCCCATGGACTTTGCAGCCATTCCCGCTTGCACCGTTGTACGTCAGTTTGCGACAGAAGCCGACGTTCCCGCATTTACCCCAATTCTTCCCCTAAACAAGCACGACCCGGCAAGCGTCGCCGGCGATCTCCTGCGCGTCGGTCGCGCGATATGGACAGCCCCGCTAAAAGTGGGGCGTAGGCGGCGAGTTTGCGGGATACGAACTCGGTGAGGAGCCGCACGCGCTTCGTCTTGCGTGTCTCCCCCTGAGTGAGAACCCAGATCGGTCCATACAGGTGTAGGTTGGTACCTGGCACCCTCTCCAACAAGGGATCGGTATCTCCGACGAAACACGGGAGCGTCGTGATGCCTATACCTTGCCGGACCGCCGCGATCTGCGCTTCGAAATCCATAGTCCGGAACGGAGTCCCAGTCGTGCGAAGTTCTCCCTCGCGGGTCCAGTCCGGTACTCCATGACCGCTTATGGCGATCCACCTGGGATCCGGCCCGCCCGCCTGCCACTCGGCTAGTCGATCGCCGGACATGTAGAAGCCGCCGAACAGCTCCGGCCCCTTCAGGCCGTGAAGATTGAGCGGCAGGGCTTCGCGGTCGTAGACGACGCGGATCGCCACGTCGGCCTCTCGGTTGGTCAGGTTTGCCAGCTCGCCGGACGACAAGATTTCCATCTCGATGCCCGGATGCAGGCGTACGAAATCCGCGAAGTCCGGCATGAGCAGGTGTGCTGCGAGGGGCGCCGGCAGCGTCACCCGCAGAAGCCCGCGCACGCTTTGATCGCGCCCCAAGACGCGCGTTTCCAGTTGGTGCGACGACGCTTGCATCTGGTCCGCGAACTCGAGGACCTCCTCGCCCGCAGCTGTTAAGCGGTAGCCCGAAGGCAGCTTTTCGAACATCTGCGCCCCGAGGCGGTCCTCGAGCTGGGCGATGCGTCGCAGCACGGTCGCGTGGTTCACTCCGAGACGTTTGGCGGCGGCCCGCACTGAGCCTCCTTGCGCGGCGGCAAGAAAGTAGCGAACGTCATCCCAGTCGATCATGGTGCATTTCCGCGCCGCGCAGTCGGCTTCCGATGCTCATTCTAACATACGGAGCCGGAGTTTGCGCGAACATCGTGGCGTTTGATTATCGGTATGGATCGTTTTCGCACCACCGATGTGCGCTATTGCTCACTGTCTGGCTGACTTCGGCAGGGCCATGTTGAGCTTCTCGGGAAGACGTCCCGTCCGGTCAAAGACCCGAAATAGCGAAACGAAGGATACACGATATGCCCAGATTGAATGGAAAGACCGCCGTGATCACGGGTGGCGCCACCGGCATCGGCCTCGCCGCTGCAAAGCGCTTCATCGAGGAGGGCGCTTTCGTCTTCATCTTCGGCCGTCGGCAGGATGCGCTCGACGCCGCCCTCGTCGAGCTCGGGTCCAATGCCCGCGCGGTGCAGGGCTCGGTCTCCGATGAGGCCGATCTCGACAAGCTTTACGCGGCGGTGAAGACCGAGCGCGGAACCCTCGACATCGTCTTTGCGAACGCTGGGGTAGGAAGCCAGCTTAAGCTCGGCGAGATCACCGCCGAGCACATCGACGAAACCTTCGACGTCAATGTGAAGGGTACGATCTTCACGGTCCAGAAGGCGCTGCCGCTGATGGGCGAAGGCGGCTCGATCATCCTGACCGGATCGAGCGCCGGCACCACGGGCGCCCCGGCGTTCACCGCCTACAGCGCAAGCAAGGCGGCTGTGCGCAACCTCGCACGAACCTGGGCAGAGGATCTCAAGGGCACCGGCATCCGGGTAAACGTCCTGTCGCCCGGGGCCATCGCGACCGAACTCGCGACCGAAGCGCTCGGAGAGGGCGGCTTGAAGGCTTACGGCTCAATGACTGCGTTTCAGCGCATGGGCGATCCGGCAGAGCTCGGGGCGGCGGCGGCCTTCCTCGCCTCGTCGGACAGCAGCTTCATGACCGCCAGCGAGGTAGCCGTCGACGGCGGCCTAGCCCAACTCTGACCCGCTTCGCCTGGACGGGTTCCATTCGATATTCAGCGCCCGACCGGGCGTGGTAAAACAAAGGAAAATAAACATGAGCTACGCAATTATCGGCTTCGGCAATACCGGCCAGGGCTTGGCCAAGGCGTTTGCCCGCAAGGGCATCGACGTATCCGTGGCAACCACGCGCGACCCGGAAAGCTTTGCAGCCGATGCGGCCGCGATCGGGCCTACGATCATCCCCAAGACGCTGGCGGAGGCAGTCAAAGCGGACATCATCTTTTTGGCAGTTCGTTTCGAGGCGCACCCGGATGTCGCGAACGCGCTGCCCACCTGGCAGGGGAAGACCATCGTCGATGCGACCAATGCCTATGGCGTACCCCCTGAGGAACTGGGGGGACAGCCGTCTTCCAAGTTCATAGCGCAGGCTTTCTCTGGTGCAAGACTGGTCAAGGGCTTCAACCATCTGATCACTGCCACCCTTGACCAAGATCCCGCCGTACATGGTGGCAAGAGAGTCGTGTTCCTGGCGAGCGACGATGAAGACGCTGCAGCGCAGATTGGTACGCTCGCGGAAAATCTCGGCTTCGCGCCGATCAAGCTAGGCGGGCTTTCGGAAGGCGGACTGCTCGTGCAGGCGCGCGGGAACAGCTGGGGCCGGCTGATCTTCAAGGACCTGGTCAAGTTCGACTGATGAACATGACGTCCCACCGGCAGGGACACGATGCACGCATCGGATCGAGCATGATCCGATGCGTGCGGCCGAGGTGACGCCTGGAAGCAAAGGATGAAGTGCTCCGCCTCTCGTCAGCAGTATGATGAATACTTAGTTTTGACGGTCGAGCGCAGCAGAAGCCTATCCGGTCGACGGGTTCGCCAGGATGGAGCCCGTAATGATGCGAAAGAGATGATCGGCCCGCGGCGCGAATGAGGGTTGGTCGACCGCCCATCCGAGAGCCGTCATCAGGGCGAACAGGTCATCCCCATTCATGTCGGGCCGCGCCGCGCCTTCGGCCTGTGCACGGAGCAGCAGTCGCGCGCTCGCCGAGTGCACCGCAGCGCATGAAGCATAAAGAGCGGAGTCCGGGTTCGTGTGGGCGGCGGCCATCATGGCGACGACGCCCCTATAGCTTTGGGCGAACACCAACCATTCCTGGAACCAGGAGATGAGCGCCTCGTCGGGTGAGTTCGACGTTTCGAGTTCATCTGCCTTCTGAGTCAGTGCGTCCAGATTCGTACACAGCAGCGCGTCGAACAGGGCTTCTCGCGTCGGGAAATGACGAAGCAGCGTGGCTAACCCGACCTCGGCTCGACGGGCGATATCGCGCATCGATGCGTCGGCGCCGTGCTGGGTGACGACCTCACGCGCGACCGCAAGGATGTGGCTGTAATTTTTTTTGGCGTCGGCTCGCATAGGTCACCTTGATAATCGGATCAGTGATCCAGATATACGGATCAGTGGTCCACAAGTGTATATGGAGCCGGAGGCGCTTTCCGGCAACCCGAAAAGCGAAGTCATGGGAACACGAACATGAGCACTATCAGCATCATCGGCTCAGGCGGTATGGCCGCAGCGATCGGCGATCTTGCCGCCAAGGCCGGACACACCGTCGAGGTGATGAGCCGCGACGCCACCAAGTCGCGGGCGCTGGCCGAGCAGGTCGGAGCCGGCGCGACGACCGGAACGTTTGGCGCCGCCCCGGTCGGGGACATTGTCATCCTGGCGGTTCCTTATTCGGCCGTTCTCGACGTGGTGAAGCAGTACGGCGAAAAACTGGCAGGCAAGCTCATCGTCGACATCACCAACCCCATCAAATCCGACTTCACGGGTTTCTTGACTCCTGAAGACAGTTTCGGCGCGCAGGAGATCGCCAAGGTTGCTCCTGCCAATGCCACTATCGTCAAGGCGTTCAACACCCAGAACGCCCAGGTCTTGGCTGCCGGTCCTATCGGGGGCCATCCATTGGACGTGTTCATCGCCGGGGACGACTCTCAGGCGAAGGCGCGCGTCTCGGCGTTCATCGACAGCCTCGGGCTACGTCCGATGGATACCGGGCGGCTGATTATGGCGCGGACGCTGGAGCACGCCTGCATGCTGTGGCTGGGCCTCATGACCCGCTCCATCAAACATACCAACTTCTCAATCCGCGTCAGCCTCTCGGCTGAGCCCGCGGCACCACGTCTCGCATCACATTACCCAAGGAGCAGCAGCATGCGCGTTTTAGTTACTGGCGGGACCGGTCATATCGGTTCGCACATCATTCCCGAGCTCATCGCGGCCGGACATGAGGTCATTGGCCTGGTCCGGTCGGACACGTCCGCGACGGCGGTGTCGGCGCTCGGCGCCAAGGTACGTCGCGGGGATATCACCGACCTCGACGGGCTCAAGGCGGCGGCGGCGGAGTCTGACGGCGTCATCCACGTCGCGCACAGGCAGGATCTGCTTCCGTCCGGCGGGATCGACGCCGTGGCCGCCGCGGAGCTCCAGATCATGCTCGCCTACGGCGAGGCGCTGGCGGGGACCGGAAAGCCGCTCGTCGTCTCGGGGAGCATCGGCTCGGCGGGGTGGGAAGGCCTGGGCCGGCCAGCCACCGAGAAAGATCCGGCTCTTCCCGGCGGCGAAGCATACAAGGGCACCCTGCGGGTTCGTAACGCCGTGGAACTCGCCGTGATCGGCCTCGCGGAGCGGGGCGTGCGGTCTTCGGTCGTCCGAATTCCTCCCATCGCGCACAGCACGACCGATGCCGGCTTCCTCCAGCTGCTGATCGGTCTCGCGAAGGAGAAGGGCGTTATCGGTTACCCCGGTGACGGCGCGAACCTCTGGCCGGCTGTGCATGCCCGCGACCTGGCCTCCCTTTTCCGCCTGGCGCTGGAGAAGGGGCCGGCTGGCAAATATTGGCACGGGATTGAGGGCGACGGCATCCGGTTCCGCGAGATCGCCGAGGCCATTGGCAGCCGTATGGGCATGCCCGCTGTGCCCATCCCTGCGGACGTACTGATGCTGCCTGGCTTCTTCGGCTTTCTCGCGAATTTGGTCGCGCTGGACCTTCCGGCGTCCAACGCCATCACCCGCCAGACTCTCGGCTGGTATCCAGGTCAGCCGGGCCTGATCGAGGACCTCGACAACGGCCATTACTTTCCGGCGGGTCGTATCGCGATCCCGTAATTCGTCAAACCAATAAACGGATCCCCCGTCTAGCGACCACCAGCAATACCCCCACTCAATAGGAGACTACACATGAGCACTATCAGCATCATCGGCTCAGGAACGATGGCCGCCGCTATCGCGGTCCGTACCGCCAAGGCCGGACACACTGTCGAGGTTGTCAGCCGCGACCCCGCCAAGGCGCGGGCGCTCGCCGACCAACTTGGAGCTGGAGCGACCACTGGGATATACGGAGCCGCCCCCGCGGGCGACATCGTCATCCTCGCCGTGCCGTACAGCGGTGCAGCGGCGGCGGTAGCCGACTTTGGGAAAGCGCTCGATGGCAAGGTAATCGTCGACATCGCCAACCCGGTTACCCCCGACCTCTCCGGCCTCGTCACGCCCCACGGCAGTTCTGGCGCGCAGGAGACCGCAAAGGGCCTCCCCGCCGGCGCGCATGTTGTGAAGGCGTTCAACACGATCTTTGGTCACGTGCTTGCGAAGGGTGGACGCCTCGACGCGTTCATCGCAGCCGACGATGCGGAGGCGAAAGCGCGCGTCTCGACGTTCCTCGAGAGTCTCGGGCTGCGTCCGCTCGACGTGGGCGGCTTGCACATGGCCCAGACGCTGGAGGCGCTCGGTTTGATGATGATTGGCCTCGCCAAAAACGGCGCCGGCACCTGGGACTTCGCCATGAACGTCGATATCGGCTGAATCACCGACATCAGCCCTCACCGGCAGATCCGCAATACCACTGGAAGCAAGTCATCTCACGTTTGGAGCGGACATCGGAGGTCAATTCGTATTGGACCGGTCGGCCGGTCTTCTGCTGCACTACAGCCAAGGAATCAATCATGATCACTCCCTTCCAGATTCCCTATGATACGGACCAGGCCGCTGACCTTCGTGGCCGCCTCGCACGGACGCGTTGGGCCGACGCGGTAACTGACGACTGGACCATGGGAACCGAGCGCGGCGTCCTCAACCAGTTCATCGATTTCTGGCGTGACGGCTATGACTGGGCACAGCGGCGAGATCGGCTCAACCAGCTGCCTCATTTTCGGACGACGGTCGATGGCCACGGCATACACTTTCTGCATTTTCGCAGCGCACAAAGTGGATCGATCCCGCTACTGCTGATGAACGGTTGGCCGTCCAGCTTCGTGGAGTTTCAGCGTATAGCGCCGCTGCTTACCCGGGGAAAGCCGGCGTTCGATGTCGTGATCCCCACCATGCCCGGCTTCGGCTACTCGGACAGGCCAACCCGGCCCTACGAGGCGGAGCCCAGTGACCTTTATCCGAAGTTAATGACGATGCTGGGCTATGGGCGGTTCGTCGTGGCTGGGACTGACATCGGCTCCGGCCTTGCCACCCGGATAGCGCTTCGGCATCCGGCGCGTTTGCTGGCTCTCCATGTCTCGACGGTCGCGCCGAAGCCGATTCCAGAAGATGCGTCGCCCCTGTCGAAGTCCGAGATCGACTATGACGAGCGCCTCCAACTGTGGAGCCGGGAGGAAGGGGGCTATCAGGCGATCCAGAGCTCGAGGCCACAAACTCTCGCCTTTGGGCTTGCCGACAGTCCTGTTGGCCTGGCCTCGTGGATTGTCGAGAAGTTCCGGGCCTGGATGGACTGCGATGGCGACGTCTTCTCTGTCTGGCCACTCGAAGACCTGGCTGACGCTCTGACGATCTACTGGATGACCAACACGATCGGGTCGTCTGTCCGCTACTATTACGATGCCGCCCGGCTGCGGCCGCCGCTGCGGGCGGATGACTTCGTGCATGTCCCCACCGCCGTCGCGATGTGGCCACATGATCTGGCGCTCGCGCCGCGCGAGCGGGCCGAGCGGCTCTACAATGTGCAGAGTTACACCGTCTTTCCGCGTGGCGGGCATTTTCCGGCCTGGGAAACGCCGGAACTCTACGCCGACGATTTGCGAAAGATCGCGCTCGCCGCGATCTGAACGAACAAGCGTGTTCCGCTTCACCCGCTGGCGGGCACGGCTTGTGGAGATTGCCCGCCAGCGGCGTGCCGAGCAGGCGCGGCTGGCCAAGCTCGAAGAACAGCGGGTGGAATATTTCGATCGCAAGCTGGCGCAGGCAGAGCAGCGTGATCGACTACGGACGTTTCTGATGACGCTTCCCCCTGACTCCATCTCCGAGGAAGCGTCTGTTCGCTCTATCACCGGGCGGTACGGCACGAGGGCTCCTTCGGTCGAGCAGGCAGTCCAGGTATTTGCGAGGCAACAAGGCGAAATCGTCGTACCGAGCGGCGCTGCCGCAGTCAAATCATTGCAGCCGGCTGTTGTGGCGCAGCACCAGGCCGACCGCGCCGAGCAAGGCATCGTTCTGCGTGTGCTTGCCAATGATTATCCGCGTGCGCAGGGCGGGCGCGATATCGCGGGACTTGATGAGCGTGTGGCGTTCATATGACGTGATCAGCGGTGCCAGGAGAATGTCGCCTGCCAACGCCATGCGGCCACCGATGATGATGAGCGGCGGATTGATCACCGAGCCGATCAGACCAAGACCGCGGCCGGCGAAGTCCGCGGTGTCCTCGATCATCCGTAGCGCCCCGACGTCGCCCTGTTCAGCCATCATGATCACCTCGTCCATCGTCACCGGCCGCCGCACGATGCGCGAAATCTGCTCCAGCGGCCGGGCAAAACTCGCATAGAGCTCCAGGCATCCGCGATTGCCGCACCGGCAAAGATCGCCGCCGGGATCGATGCTGATATGCCCGAATTCGCCGGCGCCGCCGGCGGTTCCGGTCACCAGCCTGCCATGCTGGACTATGGCCCCGCCGACGCCGAGATCGATCTTGAACAGGACGAAATCGTCTTGGCCGACGGCCGCGCCCCACATCAGCTCGGCAATGGCCGAGCAGTTGCTCTCGTTGTCGGCGAAAATCGGCTGTTCGAGAACCGGCCCGAACACATCGCGGATGTTGACCCCGGCCCAGGTCGGAACAATACTCGCACGCTGCACCACGCCTTCGCGGCTGACAGGGCCCGAGACGGAAACCCCAACCCCCAGGAGCCCCGCCATCGGCAGACCGTTCTCTTCGTAGCATTGGGCAATTGCTGATTTGGCGAACTCGGCCGCCTGTTGTGGCTGGTAGTCCAGACCCATGGGAAGAGTTTGTTCGGCAATGACAGAATGCGAGACGTCGGCAACGATGCACCGCATCTCGTCGAGGCCCAGATGGATCCCGACGCAGGTGCCCGCAACAGGATTGAGCGTCAAGGTCGCGGCAGGCCTGCCAATGCCCCTGGCCCCGTCGTGATGGGCCGAGGATTCGATCACCATTCCGGATTTTTTCAAGCCGTTGAGCGCCGTTGAGACCGTCGATCGCGCCAAGCCGGTGATATGCGCGATTTGCGAGGCAGAAAGCACGCCGCGCTCACGCAGGCAGCGCACGATCAGGCTCTCCGGTGATGCGGAGGGCCTGTCGATCAGCCAGTTTCTAAGCGAAGGTTTGTTCATGATGAGCACAAAGGACGTTGACTGATAGCTCAAATATGTCATCTTGGAAAGAACGGAGATACTGCATCCCCGTCTGCGACGACCTCAAATTGTCTGCGACGAGCTCAAAACTGCGTCCACAAGCGGTCGATACGAACCGTGCATCACCTATGGGAGTGAAACGATGGAATATCTGAGGACGGCCGTTGCGGCCGCTACGGCGTACACCCTTGTTGCGGGAGCCGCGTTCGCTGAGCCCAAGACCAACCTGTTGCATCAATGGGCGTCCGGATCGGACGCCCAGGCTATTGCCAAGCTCGGTGAGATGTTTACCGCCAAGGGTGGCGCCTGGCAGCAGACCTCCATCGCCGGCCACACGGCCAACACGCTGGCGAAACTGCGCGCCGACGTGATCGCCGGCAATGCACCCCCCGCGGTACAGCTCAAGGGACCCGAGATCGCCGAATGGAACGAGACCGGCATGACCGCCAATCTCGACGAACTGGCGACGGCGGAAAACTGGGAAAAGGTCGTCGCTCCCGAATTGCTGCCGGTGATGAAGCCGACCGGCAGCTGGGTGGCGGCGCCGATGAATATCCATCGCATCAACTGGCTGTGGGCATCGCCGAAGGTAATGCAGGAAGCAGGCGTCGCCGAGGTGCCGAAGACATGGGCAGACTTCAACGCCGCCTGCGACAAGGTCGTGGCATCGGGCAAGATCTGCATCTCGCACTCGACCGCGGACTGGACCGATTCGACGGTGTTCGAGGTCGTCGTCTACGGAATGGATCTCGATCTCTTCAAGAAGGCCTTCGTCGAGGGTGACGTCGAGGCGATGCGCAGCGACGGCATGGTCAAGGCCTTCGAACAGTTCCGCACCATGACGACGAAATATATGGACCCCGGCATGAACGGGCGCGACTGGGATAGCATGTCGCATCTGGTCGGCCGCGGCGAGGCCGCCTTCCACATCATGGGCGACTGGACGCTCGGCCTGCTCACGGCCGGCGGCTTCAAGGAGGGCACCGACTACATCTGCGCCCAGGCGCCGACTGATTGGGGCAAGCCGGGCTTCATCCTGAATTCCGACTCGGTCGTGTTCTTCCAGCAGAAGGATCCGGACTACGTCGAGGGGCAGAAACTGCTCGCCAGCACCATCCTGTCGCCCGAGTTCCAGACGGTTTTCAATCAGACCAAGGGCTCGATCCCGGCCCGTCTCGACGTCGATCTTTCGAACGGCTTCAATCCCTGCCAGCAGCTCTCCCAGAAGGATCTGCAGGCGTCGATCGATGGCGGCACGCTTGTCCGGTCGATGGCGCATAACATGACGATCCCGCAGAAGGTGCGCGGCGCGATCATGGATACGGTCACCGAATTCGTGGCGACGCCGGACATGACCGCGCAGGACGCAGCCAGCGCGATGGCCGATGCGGCCGAAGCGCAGATGTGAAGACGCTGCCGATGATGTCGCGCGTCGCCCGGCCCCGACTTCGCCGGAGCAGAAGATGTCAACGCGTGACCTGACCGTACCGGTTGCGGCTACCGCAACCCCGTGGCGACAGCGCCTGGGCACGATGGTGCCCATTCTGGTGCTGGCGCCGTCGCTTGCGGCGAGTTTCATCTACGTCTTCGTCTTCACGCTCTGGACGCTCTATCTCTCGCTCTCCAGTTCGTCGCTGATGCCGACCTATGGGTTCGTCGGTCTGGACAATTACGCTTCGCTCTGGGCGAACCGGCGCTGGAACATCGCCTACACCAACCTTTTTCTGTTCAGCGGCTTCTATATCGTCGGCTCGATGGCCATCGGACTGCTTCTGGCGATCCTGATCGACCAGCGCGTTCGCGGCGAGGCGGTCTGGCGCACCATCTTCCTCTATCCGCTGGCAGTCTCCTTCATCGTCACCGGCACGGTGTGGAGTTGGCTCTATAATCCCGTCGACGGCATCCAGGCCTTCGTGCGGGGGCTCGGTTGGACCGACTTCAGCTTCGCCCTGACGGCCAACCGCAACACCGCAATCTATGCGGTGGTCATAACCGGTATCTGGCAGTCGTCCGGCTTCGCAATGGCGCTTTTCCTGGCTGGCCTGCGATCGGTCGATCCGGATCTCATCAAAGCAGCGCAGATCGACGGTGCGTCGGTTTCCCGAACCTATCGGAAGGTCATCCTGCCGACGATCGCCCCGATTTTTCTGGCGGTGGCCGTCATCCAGATCCAGTTCGCCATCAAGACCTTCGACCTGGTGGCGGCGTTGACGCGGGGTGGGCCAGGTGTGTCGACTACCTTCCCGGCGATCTATGTCTACGACCTGATGTTCCAGCGTGGGCAGATCGGCGAGGGTGCCGCCGCGGCGATGATGATGCTCGCTGCCCTCGCGGTTGTGCTGGTGCCCTATTCCTTGTGGATCGTTTGGCGCAGGCGGGCGGAGGGCCGCAATGGCTGAAATTGTCACCAACGCCCGGCATGATCCCGAAGCGGCCGCGGCTACGCGGCGATATTTCTGGGGTCGCTTCCTTGTCTATGCGGTGCTGACGCTTTTCGCCGTCATCTACCTTGCACCGCTGCTGGTCGTCGTCTTCAACTCGTTGCGGGAGCAGTCCGACATTGCCCGTAACGGCCTCATCTCGCTGCCGCGCAGCTTCCGCCTCGACGCGTGGGCGCAGGCTTGGGGCACCTATTGTGTCAGCGGCACCTGCGAAGGCATGAAGCGCAATTTCTTCAATTCGCTCTGGATGACGATCCCAGCAACGCTCATCTCCACGCTCCTCGGCGCCATGAACGGCTATGTGCTGTCGAAATGGCGTTTCAAGGGCTCGGAAATTCTGTTCAACCTGATGCTGCTCGGCGTCTTCATGCCCGGCCAGATCTCGCTGATGCCGTGGGCGTTCCTGCTCGGCAAGCTCGGCCTGACCAATTCGACGTATGGTCTGGTGTTGATTCACGTCGTCCAGGGCGTCTCGTTCACCACCCTGTTCTGCCGCAACTTCTACGTCAGCATACCGGATGACCTTATCAAGGCGGCACGCATCGACGGCGCCGGCTTCTGGCGGATTTTCCGCAAAATCATCCTGCCGCTGTCGCCGCCGATTTTGATCGTCACCGTCATCTGGCAATTCACCGGCATCTGGAACGAGTATCTGTTCGGCGTCGTCTTCACCTCGGGCCAGCAGCAGCCGATTACGGCGGCTTTGGTCGCTCTTACTGCCGGCGGCACGACCGCCCGTGCTTACGATGTGATGAGCGCAGCCGTGCTGATCGGCGCGCTGCCGCCGCTGCTGATCTACCTGTTCGGTGGAAAATACTTCGTGCGCGGCCTGACACAAGGCGCCATCAAGTGAGGCGCCATCAAATGAGGCATCGCCCATGTCCGCGCTGATGATCCGCGACCTTCACAAGAGCTATGGCGGGCTCGAGATTCTGGCCGGCATCAATCTCGAGGCGCGAACCGGGGAGTTCGTCGCCCTCGTCGGCCCGTCGGGATGCGGCAAGTCAACCCTGCTCGCCATGATCGCCGGCCTGGAAACCGTCACCTCGGGCGAGATCTGGATCGGCGACCGGCTGGTGAACTCCGTGCAGCCCAAGGACCGCGACATAGCGATGGTGTTCCAGTCCTATGCCCTCTATCCGACCATGACGGTGCGCCAGAACATCACCTTCGGCATGGAGAGCCGAGGCGTGCCCAAAGCGGAGCAGGCGGAAGCCGTAAAGCGGGTTGCCGTACTGCTGCAGATCGAGCAGTTGCTCAACCGCAAGCCCGGGCAATTGTCGGGTGGCCAGCGGCAGCGCGTTGCGATGGGGCGCGCCCTGGTACGCGACCCAAAATTGTTTTTGTTCGACGAGCCGCTGTCCAATCTCGACGCCAAGCTGCGCGTCGACATGCGCACGGAAATCAAGAAGCTTCACCATCGCGTCGGCAAGACGACGGTGTACGTCACTCACGATCAGGTCGAGGCGATGACGCTCGCGTCCCGCATTGCGGTGATGAACCAGGGCTCGGTGCAGCAGTTCGACACGCCGAAGCGGATCTATGACCGGCCGACCAACATGTTCGTGGCCGGTTTCATGGGATCGCCGGCGATGAATTTCATTCCCGCCCGGCTTACCGGCTCAACCAGCATCGCAGTGCGCGCCGCTGACGGCGGCGACGCCACTCTTGCTCTTGCCCTTGCCGCGCCACTGCCTGTCGGTGCGCCAAAGGATGTGGTGCTCGGTGTTCGGCCCGAACACATCTACCGTTTCACGGCGGACCTGAAGTCGCGCAAACCTGCTGTCGAGTCCATGCAGGCGCCGGTCGAACTGGTCGAGCCGACCGGCGCCGAGACGCTTGCCGTCCTCAGGCTAGGCGACCTGGAGATCACCGGCCGATTCGAGCCGGATGACGCTCCCGTCATGGGCGAGACGATAACGCTCGGCATCGACATGTCGCGCGCCTGTCTGTTCGATCCAGCAACCAGGGCGCTTCTGTGATCTGATGTCCATGCAATTCGCGACTTACCCGAGCTTGACCGATCGCGTCGTGCTGATCTCCGGCGGCGCCTCCGGGATCGGCGCCGATATGGTTCGCGCTTTCGTGGCGAATGGCGCCCGCGTATGCTTCCTCGATGTGCAGGATGGACCCGCGGAGGCGCTGGTGCGCGAGCTCGGTGGCGTCGCCAAACAGGCCCCCCTGTACCTCCATTGCGATGTGACGGACGTTGATGCGCTGCAGGCTTCGGTAGAAGACGTGCGCGCTAGGCTCGGTCCGGTCGCCGTTCTGGTAAACAACGCTGCCGATGATCAGCGCCAACCCGTTGACGCGGTGACGTCAGAATATTGGGACCGCAGCTTCGACGTCAATCTCCGGCATCACTTCTTCGCTGCGCAGGCGGTGCATCCGCATATGAAGGAAATCGGCTTCGGCTCGATCATAAACTTCTCTTCCATCGCCTGGCGTTTCGGCGCGGACCAGATGGTGGCCTATGCCACCGCCAAGGGGGCTGTGGTGGCGCTGACGCGCGCATTAGCGCGGTCGTTCGGATCCGACAACATCCGCGTCAATGCAGTCGAACCCGGCGCCGTCATCACCGAGCGGCAGCGCCAGCTGTGGTTCAGGACCCAGGACGCAATCGACCAGACGGTGCAACGGCAATTGATCCGCCGCGTCCTGCTGGGCGAAGAGATTGCGCGGACCGTGCTCTTCCTTGCCGCCGATGACAGCCGCATGATCACCAAGCAGTCCATCGCCGTCGATGCCGGTCTGCGTTGATGCGATCGACTCTACATCTTTCAACGGGACTGCCAAGCTGATGCTTCGTTTCGGCCTCAACCCATACGGACTGACCTACACTCTCGGCCTGCAGGGGCGCGATACGCCGCGGCACAATCCGGACGGGACGGGGCTGGAAGGCTTCATGGCGCTTGCGCAGGAACTGGGCGCACGCACGCTCGAGATCTATGAACCATGGCTGACCGACTTGCCGGACGCCGAAATCGTCGAGCTGCGCAGGCGTCTGGCCGCGCTCGACATCGTCCCGGTGGTCAGTGGCGGACTTCTGATGGCCGGTCCGTTGGACAGCGCGTTTCGGGCGGCGCGCCTGCTCGAGGCGACAACGATCCGTATCGCACTGACCCCCGTCCTGTGCGGCGACCGCAACCTGTGGGGCCCGAAATGGAGCGAGTTCAACGCGACGATCCGCGCTGCCTTGACGGAATGGGGGCCGCGTGCGGCGGCTGAGGGCCGGGTGCTCGGCATCGAAAACCATCAGGACTTCGGCAGCGACGAACTGGTCGCGTTCTGCGAACTCGGTGGGCCGGGCGTCGGCATCACCTACGACACCGGCAACACCTTCCCTGTCGGCGAGGCGCCGCTTGCCTTCACGCGGCGCATCGCACCGCACGTCCGCCATGTCCACCTCAAGGACTATCGCGTGCAGTTCACCGATGAGGGCTATCGTCTGGTCCGCTGCGCGATCGGCGACGGCGCCGTGCCCTTCGCCGGACTGGCAGCCATCCTCGCCGAGCATCACGACACGCTGACCGCCGTGCTCGAGCCGGGCGCGCTGGAAGCCCGCCACGTTCGCTGTCTCAGCGACGACTGGTGGAACGGGTATGCGCCGAAGACTGCGCGCGAGTTCGCCGCCTGCCTGAGTGCTGCGCGCGTAAACCGCCTTGCTGACGACGCCGACTACCGGACGCCGTGGGAGCGCGACGATGACGGCGCGCTGGTTTCGTATGAGCTCGACATGATCCGGCGCAGCGCCGCCAACATGAAGAAGTTCGATTTCATTGCAATGGAGAAATCAGCATGACTGCCCGAGAACTCAGCGGCCTGACTGCCTTCGTGACCGGCTCGGGACGCGGCCTCGGCCGCGTCATGGCCGCCCGCCTGGCCGAACTCGGCGCAAACGTCGCCATCCACGATCTCGACTGGACCCGGCCGTCGCAATATGGCGAATTCGCAGACCTCGGCGAATCCGCCAGGGGTCTGGAAAAGCATGGGACACGGGTAACCGCGGTTACGGGCAACATCGGTGACAGGCAAGCCGTTGCCGAAATGAAGAGGAAGATCGAAGCGGAGCTCGGCGATGTGCACGTTCTGGTCAACTGCGCCGGCGGCGACATCGGCGCCAAGGGGGTAAAGCCCAGTCCCAACAACGCGCTCGACATCGACTATGAAGACATCAAGGTGCTGACCGAGAACAATCTCATCGGCACGATGCTGGTCTGCCAGGCGTTCATTCCGCCCATGGTCAAACGCGGCTCAGGCTCGGTGATCAACATTGCCTCAGCGGCAGCGCATATCGGATGCTCGCCGGAGGTGGTCTACTCCACGCTCAAGGCGGCCGTCGTGCATTATACGCGTTGCCTCGCCAAGGAACTGATCGACGATGGCGTGCGCATCAATGCGGTGAGCCCCGGCGCCACCAAGACGGCACGGTTCCAGGCGAGCCGCGTCGTCGATCCGGAGCGCATGGATTCGAGCAAGAAATCGCTGAACCGCTATGCCGAGCCTGAAGAGATCGCCGAAGCGGTGGCCTTCCTCGCCGGTCCGCGCGCGCGTTTCATCAACGGGCAGGTCATTCGCGTCGATGGCGGCTTCACCATCTTCCCAGGTTGAATCGCGGCCGGCACGCGAACTGTCGGGCTGAGCGCACCCCAATGAGCAGGGCCGCGACGGCCCATTTGCCGACCTTACTTCGTTGATGAGTTGCGACGTGCTCGCAGAGCTCGGGAATCGACGGTGAAGTTCGGCAACACGTCGATTCTCCTGGCGACACGCTGACGTTACAGCCCGCCTGTATGCACCCACGCAATGGCTCAGATTTGTCTGGGTCGGTCTACTCGGCGCCCTGAGAAGGCGAAGATTCCGGATCGAGGCGCTTGGGCCACCGTGCGCCTGGGCAGAGCGAAACGGTCCGGTCTATAAGCTCAGAGGCGCAACATTAGAGGTTGGGGGAACAGATGAGGGAAGAGAACGACATTCAGAAGTTGGTGCGCACGCTGCGTGCTCGAGCCCCTGACGACGCGGCTGAATTGCTAGCCCGAGAGTCTCCCGAGTTCATCCGCGACGCACTAATGTTGTTACCGGATAGGCACGCCCATAAGGTGGCGGAGTATTTGCCATCGCAAAGGAGGCCCATCAAATATCATACCGACGGCAAGGATCTCGCGATCCCCGAGGCCATCGTCGAGCTGATGGATCCGATCCCCGCCAGCGTTGCTGTCGGGACGACGGTAGCCGCCGCTGTCGAAGCCGTCAGGCGCGCGCAGGTGCCGAGCGAGTTGACTTACCTCTACATCACGGACGAGGGCGATAGACTGGTTGGCCTAGTGGTCTTGCGCGATCTGATGCTGAGTGAGGCCGACGCGACGGTGGATCAGATTATGCTGGCGAGTCCGTTCGTCCTTCACGTCGATATGCCTTTGAGCGAAGCCTGCAAGGCGGCGGTACGCCGTCACTACCCGGTCTATCCCGTGGTGGACGCGGAGAACCGGCTGCTCGGGCAGGTTCGCGGCTGGCGGCTGTTCGAGCAGCAAATCATCGAGATTTCTGCCCAGCCTGGCCAGATGGTGGGTGTCCAGAAGGAGGAGCGTTCTTTCACTCCGCTATTTTCAGCCTTCTTGAAACGTCATCCGTGGCTGCAGCTCAACCTGCTGACGGCCTTCATAGCCGCTTTCGTGGTCGGCTCGTTCACAGGCACGATCGAGAAGATCGTCGCGTTGGCGGCGTTCCTCCCGGTGTTGGCCGGACAGAGCGGAAACACCGGCTGTCAGGCGCTGGCTATTACGCTGCGTGGCCTCGCCTTAGGGGATGTGGACAAACGACCGAAGCTGCACTTGGTGCTGAGGGAGGGAGCGCTCGGGATCGCCAACGGCTTGCTCGTCGGTCTGGTGGCGGCTGCGGCCATGTGGTTCTACGCTTCACGGCAGCCGGAGTCGGCATCCCAGGCGCCCATGCTGGCGCTTGTCATCCTGCTCGCCATGTCCGGATCGTGCCTCATGTCCGGGATCTCCGGCGTGCTGATCCCGTTGGGCCTGCGGCGGGTCGGCGCCGATCCGGCCGTGGCTTCCGCGATCTTCCTCACGACGGTGACCGATATTGTAGGCATGGGCTTGATGCTGGGACTGGCCACCATGCTTGTGCTGTAGGCACGCTCGACGGACGTGATCGCGGACGAGGACGTTGTTGCCTATGAAGTGACCTCGTCGGCGTTCAACAAGATAACAAAGGCTAAGCCGCACATCGCGCAGGCCGTCCTGAGAAGCATCGCTCGCCAGCTCTCCGAGCGCTTGCGCACCGCGGCGGAAGACCTTCGGATGAGCTCCATGTGACCCTGATGCGTCGTGCGGCGACCAGATACGTGGAGAATCGCGCAAACAATATTGATCTTGTCGGCTGCGCAATCCACCGCTGATTATGATTTTGATTAGTTGCCGTTTGTAGCGAATACTTGCTGGAAGCCAAGCAACGCTGAGAAGATGTTTGACCAACCAGCGTAGGCGAAATGCGAATGAACGCGATAGTTTGTTGCGCAGCTGCAACAGCTGCTGAAGACTCGGAGGTTTCCTGACAGTTCTGTCGCTTTTTTTCGTGCAGGCGTGCTAGATCCGCTGCACTAGTCGGGTTGGGGTGGGTTCTCGGCATGCATTCCTCGTTTTCAATGATCCTCGGCTTCGCCGCGGCGCTGCTTTGTACCGGCATATTGCCGGCCGGCGCACAAGGTCTCTATCCGGCCTATGACGATGCGTTTTCGGCCCGCATTGCCAATCCGACCGACAACGGAGCGCTAGCTCAATTCGTCACAGTTGCCGTCAACGCAGGGCAGTACGATCAGGCGATCTCGTCGATCGAGCAGTATCTCATCAAACATCCTCGCGATGCGCGCGCCCGGCTCTCGGCCAGCCGGTTGTATTATCATGTCGGCTCCTATGAATTGGCCCGGCGGCAGGCGCAGTACGGCCTCGAGGTCGGGGACCTGTCCGCGGATGAGCAGCAGGAAGCCGTTCGCCTGCTCGCCCGCATCGAGCGCGCGTTACGTGGCGTCACTTGGGAAATCGCTCTGACTGGCGGCATGTTCAGCGCATCCACCGATTTTGAGCCGGGCGGGGCCGAAGACGACCGCACCTTGGTCTCGCCCTATGGGCGGGCGGAAGGCTTTATCCGATGGGATCTCGGGACGCCAAGTGCTGATGCACTTGTCCTCTCGGGCTCGCTGGCAGCGACAGAGCGCTTTTTCACCAAAGACCTGTCGGTTCCCGGTGCCGAGGAGACTTTTATCCACGGGAACGCCGCCATTACCTTGGACAAGGGACTGCCCAACAGCGGGATCGATTCGCTACGGCTGCTACTTTCCGCGTTCGCCGTCACAGATCGCTTCGACAGCGACGTTCACGAGACCGGCGTCGGTCTAAGTGGGCGCTTCCTCGTGCGCCCCACCGTCGAGACGACGCTTTTTGCAGGTGCCGGCTACATCGATCTAAGCAGCTCGAAAGGCATCTTCGCCGATAGCAGGGTCTTCTATGAGGCAGGCGGCAGCTACCGCTTCCGCAATGGCCAGGCGCTCGGACTGCGCCTAGTCGGCTCGACTGACTTCGCCTCCGGAGCTGACGAAATCGGCCGCAGCTACATGGGAGAGGTCCGCTACGGCGGCGTGCTGATGGAAGTACCGGACCTGTTCGCATGGTCTCACCAGGTCGCCGTCTCGGCCGGCCACAGCGACACTCCCGACTTGTCCGTCGGCATCGGCACGAACATAGAGAGCGACTTCTGGCGCATTGCCTCGGAAAGCGATTTTCAGCTCACTGAATGGCAGAAGGTCAGTGTCGACCTCGCCTATCGCGAAACCGACTTCGAGATCGCCAGCGGCGACCGAAATTCATTCGAATTGCTCGTGAGCTACACGTTGACGCTCAACTGAAAGAGGCCGCGATGAGGACCCTGTATCGTCAGATAGCCACTTGTATCGCCTGCCTTGCCTTTGCGGCACCATCTGGCGCTGAAACGGTTGGGTCCATGACGGCCTACCAGACCAACATTATCCGCAATCACGGCGAGGCGATGAACGTCGGCGCTGGCGTCGAACTCGGCGACCAGCTGCGCAGCAATATCACCGGTCTCGGAATGCTCGTGTTCCGGGACGAGTCGAGCGCCAAGATTGGTCCGAACACCAGCCTGACGATCGATGAATTCGTCTACAATCCGGGGTCCCGATCAGGAAAGATCGACATCAGGATGAACAGCGGCCTGGCCCGTTTCTACGGGGGCCAGGTTTCGAAAGGCGGCGACATGCAAGTTGCGACGCCACACATGGTGCTCGGAGCCAGAGGTGGCATCATTGAGGTGCTTGTGATTGCTGGTCAGACCGTCGGCATACTGCGCGCCGGCCGCATGACCTGCATGATGAATGGTCGCAAGCTCGTGATCACAAACCCGGGCCACGCCTGCACGTCGGACAACGACAAACTGCTGACCGGCTACGGCGGTATCGACGCGTTCCCGATTTTGGACAGCATCGATCGAATAGCCGGCACCGGCCTGCCAGGCGAACCGGGTCCGGGGCTGAACGTAAGCGCGATTTGTGCGTCAGCACTCGGCAATTCGCTCAAAGCCTGCAAATCCACCGACGGCGCATTGCCCGGCGTGGCCATGGAGTTCCCTGACAGCCCAACGCCCCCTGTAGGCAGTGGGGTGGATGATGAGGATGATGACTGCTTTCCCGACTGCCGGTAAGGCTGGCCGAGCGGCATGAGCCCCTCGCTTGATTGGCGGCGGGCTGCCAGGCGGAAAATACCTGGTCTTGCGGTCGTACTCTTGCTGCTCGCTTGCCATTTTGCTTTCGACGGGCCGCTGTCGCGCCTGCGCGAGCGCACGTACGACCTCTACCAGTCCCTCGCCCCGCGCCAGGCGACGAGCAATCCTGTTGTCATTGTCTCGATAGACGACGCGAGCCTTAAGGCATATGGGCGATGGCCTTGGAACCGTGGCCTTTTGGCCGATCTGGTCGATGGTGTCGCCGAGTCCGGTGCCGCGGTGATCGGGCTTGCGCTGGTGCTGCCCGAGCCTGATATCTCTCCTGATGGCATCGCCGGAGACAAGCGCCTCGCCAGCGCACTGGCGAAAAATCGAACGGCGCTCGCCGTCAGCCTGGGCAACGAGGTGACGGTTTCAGACGCAGAGCCCAAAGCCGGCTGGTCGATCGTCGGGCAGGTACCCGAGACGCTTCCTGGCTTCACCGGTCTGACAGGCTCCCTTCCTGATTTCTCGAGCGCCGCTGCAGGCCTCGGCGTAATTCGCACTTTGCCCGATCCCGACGGCGTACTACGCCATGTGCCGCTGCTCTGGCTCCGAAATACGGCTCAAGGCGTGCAGCTCTGGCCGTCGTTCGCGCTCGAACTCCTGCGCCTCTACGCCGGAGAGAGCGGCTACGTAGCCCGGATGAATGTCGCCGGGTTTGACGCGCTCAGGATGGCCGGGACCATTGTGCCACTTGAGCCGCAGGGCAGCATCCGCCTTTGGGAAACCGACACCAACACGCCGCGCATATCTGCCACTAATATCCTTTCGGGTCGCGGCGATCCGCTGCTACGGAACGCCATCGCCATTGTTGATCTGTCAGCCGTGGGATTGACGCAGTATCTGCCCACCCCGGCGCGTCCGGCGCGACCAGGCGTGGACATCCACGCTGATGCAATCGGCCAGATCCTTGCCGGGCGCTATCTTGTAGAGCCAACGCAAGCGCGTACGCTGGAGCGGCTGTGGTTGGTCCTCAGTGGCATCGTTTTCATCGGGCTTTCCGGAGTGCTCGCCCAGCGTGTCATGCTTGGCGCCCTCGCTCTGGCGCTCCTGGCTGCCACGCCCTTCGCGTTCGGCGCTCTCGAATACAGCCTGCAGGGTAAGCTCTATGACCCACTGCAGCCGGCGCTTGCGACGATCCTCGTAGCTGGCTTCGAAGGCTATGCCCTCTACACGCGCAGCGAGCAGCGCCGGTCCACCCTGGCACGGCAGTTTTCCCAATATCTGTCGCCCTCCGTGGTGCAGCGCCTCGCAAATTCGGACACCGAAGCGATCCTGTCCGGCGAGAAGCGCGAGATCACAATCCTGCTGAGTGACATACGCGGCTTCACGGCGATGAGCGAACAACTCGATGCCCAGGAAATCGGAAAGGTGGTCAATCACTTCCTCGGCCTTGCGACCGATGAGATACTCAAGCGCGACGGGACCATCGATAAGTTCATGGGCGATGCCGTGCTAGCTTTCTGGAACGCGCCGCTTGATCAGCCAGATCATCGCGAGCGCGCGCTCGAAGCCGGGCTCGCCCTGATCGAACGGGTCAAGCGGGAAAACGCCGCGCTCACCGCGCGCGGGCACCCCCCTATCGAAATCGGCGTCGCCATCGAGACTGGCATCTGCTCCGTCGGGAATTTCGGCTCCGAACGGCGCTTCGATTACACCGCGATCGGCTCGCCGGTGAACCGCACGGCACGGCTCGAGTCAACGACCAAAAAGCTGAGCATCCCCCTGGTGCTTGGTCCCGGATTTGCGGAGGGAGCGTCGATGCCGGTTGTCCAGGCGGGTGCCTTCGAACTCCAAGGCTTCAAGGGTGAGGTGCCGGTTTTCACCGTTCCGGAGATACACCCCTCGTCGCGATCTGCCGAGGCAGTGTGATGCTTGGCACCAGTTCAACTCGCTATGTCATTGGCAGCCGGCGAGCGGAAGCCAAGGGCGGCGGAAATACGATGGGCGGCCCGGGCCACCATGTCGCCCAGTTCGCTTATACGCTCTTCCGGCACCCGGTTTTCCGGGGCAGCGATGTTCAGCGCCGCGATTATCTTACCCGGCGCCACGAACACCGGTGCGGTGATCGAAATCAGATCGTCGTTGATCTCGCCGCGACTGACGAAAAACTTCGCCTTGCGGATTTGCTCGAGCCCGCCCCTAAGAAGCCGAGGATCGGTCACCGTTTTCTTGGTGAAGCGCTTCAACGGGCCGGAAAGAATGGCCTCGCGCTCCTCATCACCCATATGGGCCAGGAACGCCTTGCTCGAACCGGCATGTAGCGGACGCCGCCGGCCGACAATCGCATTGACTCGAAGGTCCCGCTTCGGCTCCCATTTGGCGACGCAAAGGCTTTCCTGGTCATCGCGGATCCGCAACTGGGTGGTTTCGCCGATCTTCTGACCGAGTTCTTCCAGAACAGGGTTTGCTATGCGGATCAGGTCCATCTGTTCGCTGGCGGCGTGGCCCAGCATCAATGCAGCGAGGCCGAGGCGATAGCCTTTTCCATCCGATGATCGCGCCAGCAAGCCGCGCCGCACCAGCGTCTGCAAAAGCCGGAAAGCGCGCGCCTTGCTGTCGCCGGAACGCCGCGCGATTTCGGAAACGCCAAGATCTGCCTCGCCGGCCACAGTCTGCAACAAACTGATCGCGCGATCGACGGAATCGACCGTGTACCGGGTATCTGCTTGATCGGTCATTTCTCACTTCCTCGCCAAAGCGTCTTGTGCAGGAGGTTAAACGAAAAAATTTGTATCGTCTAGAGAAACGATGGTTTATCTGTGTTGACAAATAGTGAAGCTTTCGTTTCACTCGCTGTCAGGAAGGAGGCCGGCACCATCAGCGGATCCCAAGCTGGGCTCGATCATGGCAAGCGGCAGCGGAAGAACTCCTCCGATGGAACTATCCAGAGTGGACACGGAGAAAACCAATGATGAACCGGACAATATCGCGCCGTGCGCTGATGCAATGGGCGCTCGGCGGTGCCGCCGTCTTGCAAGGCATTGGCTGGACGGGGCTTGCCCACGCCGCGGCAAATGGCCAGCTGCGGATCGGCATGGCTGCTCCGCCGACGACGCTAGACCCGCATCTGAAGAGCAATGCGCCGAACAACGCGCTTGCCACCCACATCTACGACACGCTTGTCATCAACGACGAAAAATCGATCTCCAGACCGGGGCTGGCGACGGCCTGGCGCGTGGTCGACGACACCCATTGGGAGTTCGACCTGCGGCCGGACGTGCGCTTCAGCGACGGTGAGCCGCTCACTGTAGACGACATCGTCGTCTCATTCGACCGGGCCAACACCATCGACAGCACGGCGTCGTTCCGGACCTACACGCGCAACATCAAGTCGATCACCTCGCCCCAAACCGGCAAGCTTCTCATCGAAACCAAGCAGCCGGAGCCGCTTCTGCCCAATTCGCTCAGTCGCATTCGCATCATCCGCGCCAAGTTCAAGGATACCCCGAGCGATCAGTTCAACAACGGCACCGCGGCGATCGGAACTGGCCCCTATGTGCTGAAGGAATATGTTTCCGGCAACCGTGTCGCGCTTTCCGCCAATCCCAACTACTGGGGACCGAGGCCTGCTTTGCCGGACGTCGAGCTCCGCATCGTCACCGATGCCGGCGCGCGGCTTGCCA
Source organism: Mesorhizobium sp. WSM4820 (assembly GCF_055811075.1). Taxonomy (NCBI): domain Bacteria; kingdom Pseudomonadati; phylum Pseudomonadota; class Alphaproteobacteria; order Hyphomicrobiales; family Phyllobacteriaceae; genus Mesorhizobium; species Mesorhizobium sp. WSM4820. The sequence continues at coordinate 39,172 of NZ_JBVVQN010000020.1, forward strand.
ACCTGCTCGCCGGCGATCTCGATCTCGTCGAACAGGTGCCCTACGAGGGTGTTGCCCGCGTCGAACAAGACGAGCGCTTTCACATCATCCGCGGCGTATCGAGCCGGGTGGTCTTCTTCTCGCTGGACACGTTCAGGGACGTGACGCCCTTCATCAGCGGCAAGGATGGCAAGCCGCTCGACCGCAACCCGCTGAAGGATCTGCGTGTGCGGCAGGCGCTGTCCATGGCGGTCGACCGCAGCGCCATTGTCGAGCGCTTGATGCAGGGCAATGCCATTGTCGCTTCACAGTTTCTGCCCGCCGGCGCACCGGGCACCTCGGCTGCTATCAAACCCGTTCCATTCGACGCTGCAAAAGCCACGGCCCTGCTTGCCGAGGCCGGCTACCCCGATGGCTTCCGCCTGACGATCCACGGGCCCAATAATCGTATCGTCAACGATTCGAAGATCGTGCAGGCCGTGGCCCAGATGTTCTCTCGCATCGGCCTGGAAGTCAGCGTCGAGGTCATGCCCTGGTCGGTCTATGCCGACAAGGCGGATGCCCATGAGTTCAGCGTCAATCTGGACTCCTGGGGCGTCAACACAGGCGAATCCTCGAACCCGATGACAGCTCTGGTCGCGACGCAGAATCCGGACGCCGGTATGGGCATCGCCAATTCGGGCCGCTACTCCAATCCCGATCTCGATGCCAAACTGGCTGTGGCGAAGCGGACGCTGGACGACACCAAACGCGAAATGATGCTCTCGGAGCTCAGCGACATCGTCTTCAACGACGTCGCCCTGATTCCGCTGCACCATGAGGTTCTCGTCGTGGCTGCCCGAAAGGACCTTCAGTTCACGACGCGGGCCGACCAGTATACGCTGGCCATGAACGCCAAGATTGTCTGAGGAGGTGTAGACTTGACGAGCATCGCCACGGGATCTGTTGCGGATCGCGGTCGCGCTACATACGATCTTGGCGCGACCGCCATCTTTGCTTCCAAATCGGACCCACGCTTCCACTATTGCCTGTATGTACCGCCCGCGGTTGGGGAAGGCGCCCAAGTCGACCTGCTGGTGGCCGTCCATGGTACCGGCCGCACCTCGTTCCTGGGTTTCCGTGATGCGTTCGCCGAGTTCGGACGCTGGAACGACTGCGCCATTTTGTGCCCGGTGTTTCCAATGGGCGTTCTCGGCGACGATGCCCGCAGCGGATACAAATACATGATCGAGGGCGACATCCGCTACGATCAGGTGCTGCTCGCGATAGTCGAGGAAGTCGTCGCGAAATACCGTCAGGACTGGACCCGCTTCGCTATGTTCGGATTTTCCGGCGGCGGGCATTTCACCCATCGCTTCGCCATCCTTCATCCCGACAGGCTATGGGCGGCGTCGATCGGCGCACCGGGATCGGTGACCCTGCTCGATCCCACGCGGGACTGGTGGGTGGGCATTCGCGACCTGCCGGAGAAGTTCGGCATCACCTTCGACGCCGCCGCGCTGGCAAAAGTGCCTGTCCAGATGATCGTCGGCGATGCCGACCTGGAGACCTGGGAAATCACGCACGCCCAGGGCAGCACCCATTGGATGCCGGGCGCCAACGATGCAGGACAAACGAGGCCGGAGCGCCTCAGGACGTTGTGTCGATCGTTCGAGGAAGCGGGTGTGCGCGTACGCTTCGATTTGCTGCCCGGGGTAGCCCACGAACGCGACGCGGTTCTCGATCCGGTCAAGGATTTCCTGGCCCAGGCGCTCAAGGAACGACGGAACGCATCAAGATGAATGCAATGATCGTTGCGCCGCAGCCGGAGGCGGTCGAGGCGGGCGCGCTGGTGCTCAAACGCGGCGGCAACGCCGTCGATGCGGCGATCGCCTGCGCTTTCATGCAAGGCGTCGTCGACCCTCAAATGGCGGGCATCGGGGGCTTTGGCTCGATGCAGGTCTATATGCCGCGACGCGGCGTGCACGAGGTGCTAGAATTCTACGCCAGGGCGCCGCTCAAAGCGTCGCCTGAAATGTGGAGCGACCTTCTGGTCGGCCAGTCGCGCGACGGCTTCGCCTTTCTGCTGGAAGGCGGCATCAGCGAGATCGGCTATCTCGCCGTCTGCACGCCGGGCAGTGTCAAGGGCTATGCCGAGGCGGTGGCGAGATACGGCACTTTTGAATGGGCCGACGTCGTCGCACCCGCCGCCAAGCAGGCGAGGCGCGGCTTTATGGTCCGCCCGCATGTCCATTGGTACTGGGCCCAGGACGGCGTAGATACCGGCGAAGTGCGGACCCTTGTCAAGCTGCGCTTCAGCAACACGGGGCGCGCCATCTATTTTCGCCCGGACGGCGCGGTCAAGCTGCCAGGCGACGTCGTCGTCAACACCGACCTCGCCCAAACGCTCGAGCGCATCGCGGCCGCCGGTCCGGACATTTTCTACAAGGGCGAGATCGCCGAAGAAATCGCCGCCGACATGGCCGCCAACGGCGGCCTTATCGGGAAGGATGATCTGGCGCGCTATGAGCTATCCACCGCGCAACCGCTCTGGGGCGAGTATCGTGGCTACGATATCGCGACCAGCCCGCCGCCCGCCAGCGGCATATCCATGCTGCAATTGCTCCACATCCTCGAGCATTTTGATGTCGGAGCCATGGAGCATGACGGTGCCGAGCACATCGTCCTGCTGGCGGAGGCGATGAAGCGCATGACCATCGACAAGGACCGCCATCTCGGCGATCCTGCCTATGTCGACGTGCCGGTCGCGCGGCTGCTGTCCCGCGACTATTGCAGCGGGCTCGCCGCCGAGATCAAGGCCGGGCTGCGCGCCAGGATCGAGCGCGTCGATGACCGGTCGCCGCGCGACACGACCCATATTTCGGTGGTCGACCGTGAGGGCAATGCCGTCGCCTTGACCCATACGCTGGGCAGTCCCTCGGGGGCGATCACCGATGGCCTGGGATTCATGTACAACGGAACGATGAGCCGCTTCGACCCAAGGCCGGGCCGGGCCGGATCGCTGGCTCCCGGCAAGCGGCGGGCCAGCTCTGCGGCGCCCACAATCGTATTCAAGGACGACCGGCCGGTGATCGTCATGGGAGCGCCCGGCGGCAGCTATATCGCGCCGTCCATGGCGCAGGGGCTGATGAATCTCATTGATTTCGATATGAGCATGTCGGAAGCGGTGGCCGCCCCGAGGATCGTGGCGGTGTCGAACACAATCGACGTCTCCAATCGCATTCCGCGCTATGTCACTGAAGAAATCGAGGGCCGGGGCTACGAGGTGAAGCGCTCCTGGCAAAGTTATGCTTTTGCCGCCCTCCACGGCATCCAGATCGAAGACGGAATTTGCCGCGGCGGCGCCGATCCGCAGCGCGACGGCATGGCGATGGCGGTGCCGGCGTGATCTGCCGCGCACAGACGACCGGCGACCCTTTCCGGCAATCAGGCTGCGGAGCGATGCTATGACCGCAGCCGTCGCGCGCCGGCTGCTCCAGGCCGTGATGGTCATGTTCGCCATGACGGTTATCGTCTTCATCGCGATCAACGTCATCGGCGATCCCGTCGACATTTTGATCTCGCCCGACGCCGATCAGATCGAGCGCGCGCGCGTCGTCCAGGCACTCGGGCTCGACCTGCCGCTTTGGCAGCAGTACCTCCGCTTCCTCTGGGCAGCGCTGCATGGCGACCTTGGCGAGAGCTACGTCTACAACGAGCCGGCGATCAGGGTGATCCTGCAGCGACTGCCGGCAACACTCGAACTGGCCGTCTCTGCCATCCTCATTGCCATCGTCGTCGGCGTGCCGCTCGGGCTTTATGCCGGACTGCGGCCGGATGGCATCTTGAGCCGCGTCATCATGACCGTCAGCATCCTCGGCTTCTCGTTGCCGACCTTCTGGGTCGGGCTGGTGCTGATCATGTTTTTCGGCGTGCAGCTCGGCTGGTTGCCGAGCGGCGGGCGCGGCCAGACCGCCGAACTGTTCGGTGTCCAATGGGCGTTCCTGACCAAAGACGGCCTTGCCCACCTGATCCTGCCGGCGGTGAACCTCGCCTTGTTCGACGCCTGCCTCATTCTGCGCCTGACGCGCGCCGGCGTCGCCGAAGTCCTGCCGCTCGATTTCGTCAAGTTCGCGCGGGCCAAGGGCCTCAGGGAAACGCGCGTGATCGGCGTCCACGTCTCGAAGAACATCATGATCCCGGTGGTGACCATCATCGGCCTGGAATTCGGCTCTATCGTCGCCTTCTCGGTCGTCACCGAAAGCGTGTTCAGCTGGCCTGGCATGGGCAAGTTGATCATCGACAGCATCAACGTGCTCGACCGTCCGATCATCACCGCATACTTGATGGCGATCGTCGCCTTCTTCGTCATCATCAATCTCGTCGTCGACCTGACCTATACGGCACTCGACCCGCGGGTGCGGCTCCAGGGCGAGGGACCGTGACATGAGCGTCGACACCTTGCCGCCACCGATGCCTACCGAGGCCGAGAAGGGTGAAGAGGCGCCGTTTCGAGTGCTCGTGCGGGCATTCTTCCGCTCGCCTGCCGCCATTGCCGGTTTCGTGCTGCTGACCGCGATCATCGGGCTGGCGCTGCTCGCGCCGCTTATAGCGCCGCAAAATCCCTACGACCTCAACCAGCTCGACATCATGGACAGCCGCCTGCCGCCCGGCTCGCAATCGATGACGGGCATGATTTTCTGGCTCGGCACCGACGACCAGGGTCGTGACATGCTTTCCGGCATCATCTACGGCCTGCGCATATCGCTCGGCGTCGGCGTCAGCTCGGCGCTTTTCGCCGCGCTGTTCGGCGCCTCTTTAGGCCTGCTCGCCGCCTATGTCGGCGGTCGGACCGAGACGGCGATCATGCGCATCGTCGATCTGCAACTCTCCTTCCCCTCCATTCTCGTTGCACTGATGATCCTCGCCTTTCTCGGCAAGGGAATCCTCAACGTCGTACTCGCTCTGGTGATCGTCGAATGGGCGACCTATGCACGTGCCGCGCGCGGCACGGCGCTGGTGGAGCGGCGCAAGGAATACATGGAGGCGGCAGAGTCGCTCGCCATTCCGCGATGGCGCATCCTGTTCGTCCATCTTCTGCCCAACTGCCTGCCGCCGCTGATCGTGATCGCGACGGTGCAGGTGGCGCGCGCCATCTCGCTGGAGGCGACCTTGTCCTTCCTTGGCCTCGGTGTGCCGATCACCGAGCCCAGTCTCGGCCTGCTGGTCGCCAACGGCTATCAGTACATGCTCTCGGGCATGACGTGGATCAGTTTCTATCCCGGCGTGGCGCTGCTGATTACCGTGGTTGCGATCAACCTCGTCGGTGATCGGCTCCGCGACGTGCTCAACCCGCGGGGGCGCGAATGAATGCGACCGTGCTCGAAGTCCGCGATCTCAGGACCCATTTCGGACAAGCAAAAGCCGTCGACGGCGTCTCGTTCAGCGTCGCGCGCGGCGAGGTTCTGGGTCTCGTCGGTGAAAGCGGGTCCGGCAAATCGGTCACCGGCTTTTCCATCATCGGCCTTGTCGATCCGCCAGGCACGATCGTCGGCGGCCAGATCGTCTTCGACGGCCGCGACATCACCCGCTCCAGCCGCGAGGAGATGCGAGCGCTGCGCGGGCGCCGCATGGCGATGATCTTCCAGGATCCGATGATGACGCTGAACCCGGTCCTGCGCATCGACACGCAGATGATCGAGGCGGTGCAGGCGCATGAAAACGTCTCGCGCATGGACGCCAGGGCGCGGGCGCGCGACGCGCTCGGCATGGTCGGGATCCCGAGTCCGGATGAGCGGCTGCAGGCCTATCCACATCAGTTTTCCGGCGGCATGCGCCAGCGCGTCGTTATCGCTATTGCGCTGCTGCACCGGCCGGACTTCATCATCGCCGACGAGCCGACCACCGCGCTTGATGTGACGATCCAGGCACAGATTCTCGCCGAGATGCAAAAGCTCGTGGCGCAGAACAACACGTCGCTGATCTGGATCACGCATGATCTCGCCGTCGTCTCGCGGCTCGCCGACCGGATCGCCGTGATGTATGCGGGCCGCATCGTCGAATCCGGCCCAGTGTCGGACGTTCTCGCCCGTCCGTTGCACCCTTATACCGCCGGTCTGATCGACTCCGTTCCCAGCCGCAACCGGCGTGGCGAGCGGCTTCGGCAGATCCCTGGAATGGCGCCCAGTGTTGCGCGGCTGCCGGCCGGATGCGCTTTCGCCCCGCGCTGCGCGCGCGCCGACGCGGCGTGTGCCCAGGCGGTGCCTCTGCTCACTGCTGGCCCGCGCGAGCACCGCTGCGTTCATCCCTTGCCGGAGTTCCGCGTATGATCCCCTCCACTCCGGTTGCGGCAGACATTCAAAGCTCCTCAGCGGGTTCTAGCGGGATGGCACCGCTGATCGAGCTGAACGAGATTTCTCACAGCTTCGGCACGCGGCCGGATCTCGCGGCCCGTTTGGCGATCTCGTTCAAACTCGCCAAACCGACGGCAAGCGTGCAGGCGATCGACGGTGTCAGCCTCGCCGTTCGCAGGGGCGAGGTTCTGGGCCTCGTTGGCGAGTCGGGATGCGGCAAGTCCACACTGGGGCGGATCGTCGCCGGCATCGTGGCGCCCAGCAAGGGATCGGTATCATGGCGCGGCAAGGACTTGAAGGCGCTTCCGCCGCTCGAACGGCGTGAGGCCAAGCTGCGCGTGCAGATGATATTCCAGAATCCCTACGCCTCGCTCAATCCGCGCCGCAAAGCGGCCGATATCGTCAGCGAGGCGCCGCGCGTACACGGGCTGGTTGAGGGCGATCTCGGTACCTTTGTCGATCAACAGTTCCGGCGTGCGGGTCTCGATCCGGCGCTAAAACACCGCTTTCCGCATCAGTTCAGCGGCGGCCAGCGCCAGCGGATCGGCATTGCGCGCGCGCTCGCCGTGCAGCCGGAATTTCTCGTCTGCGATGAGGCCGTTGCCGCTTTGGACGTCTCGATCCAGGCGCAAATCCTCAATCTCTTCATGGACCTGCGCGAGAGGCTGAACCTCACTTACTTGTTCATCAGCCACGATCTCGGAGTGGTCGAGCACATCTCCGATCGGGTGGCGATCATGTATCTCGGCCGCATTGTCGAAGAGGCTCCGGCCGAGGAGATCTTTGCACGGGCCAACCATCCCTACACGCAGGCGCTTCTCGCCGAGGTGCCGCGGATCGAAACCACCAAACGCGGCTTTGCCGCGATCAAGGGTGAATTGCCGAGTCCGCTCTCGCCGCCGAGCGGATGTCATTTCCACCCGCGCTGCCCGCACGCGATGCCTCGTTGCCGCACCGAAGCGCCCCGACTGAAGGTGGTTGCTGCCGGACACAAGAGCGCATGCCACCTCAATGACGCCGTCGCCTGAACGCCTTGGAATTTTTTGAGATGACCGACCTCCAGGCGTTCCAGTCCGTGACCGATGACATGGTCCTCTGCCGCGATATCATGGTGACGATGCGCGATGGGGTAAGACTGGCGACCGACGTCTACCGACCGGCAAGGGGAGGCCGCGCGCTGGACCGGCCAGCTCCCGTCATCGTTGAGCGGACGCCTTATGGCAAGGCGATGGCATCGCGCGCCGAAGTCGAGGTCAGCATGACCGAACCGATGGATCGCGCGACGGTCGCCGAGCATTTCGTGCGCCATGGCTATATCGTCGTCTACCAGGACTGCCGCGGCCGCTACGGCTCGGAAGGCGAGTTCGTCAAATATCGCTCCGAAGGTCCGGACGGCTACGACACGCTTGCATGGATCGCAGCCCAGCCCTGGTGCAATGGCCGGATCGGCACCATGGGCCTTTCCTATGCTGCGCATACCCAAATGGCGGCGGCGTGCCTTGCGCCGCCGGCTCTTGCGACCATGATCCTCGATTCCGGCGGATTCTCTAACGCCTTCACCTGCGGCATCCGCCAAGGCGGCGCGTTCGAGCTGAAACAGGCGACCTGGGCCTACCGGGAAGCCCGCGAGAGCGCCGTCGCCGCCGGCGACGAGTTGGCCCGAAAGGCGCTCGAAGCGGAAAACCTGCATCGCTGGTTCGGCAAAATGCCCTGGTCGGAGGGCCGTTCCCCGCTCCGCTGGGCTCCGGACTACGAGGCTTACCTGCTGGAGCAGTGGCGGCACGAGACCTTCGACGGCTTCTGGAAGCAGGTCGGCATTCATGCAGCGGGCTTCTACGACGCCATTCCCCACATTCCGATCGCCCTGATCTCGAGCTGGTTCGACGTCTATGTCCCGACGACGTTCGAGAATTTCGCCGGCCTTGCACGCAATGGCAAACGGCCGCTCGCCTTGATCATGGGTCCGGGTCTGCACGGCGATCGCAATCTGACCTTTGCCGGCGACGTCGATTTCGGACCGAACGCTCCGCTCGGCGGCAATGTGGCGGCGAGCTGGCTGGAGTTTCGTCGCCGCTGGTTCGATCGCTGGCTGAGGAGCGGGCCGGAGGACAATCTCGACGAGGAGCCGATCCGCCTTTTTGTCATGGGCGGGGGAAAGGGCACGAAAACTGAAACGGGCCGTCTCGATCACGGCGGGCGCTGGATCAAAGCCAAGCGGTGGCCGCTGCCGGACATGACCGAGCAAACCTATTACCTGCACCCCAACGGCAGGCTTTCGGAGGCCTTTCCCGCGCCCGACGCCGCCGCGCTAAGCTATGATTTCGATCCCGCCGACGCGGTCCCGACCATTGGCGGCGCGCTGACCAGCGGTCAGCCGATCTTCACAGGGGGCGGCTTCGACCAGAGAGAGGACGAGAGGTTCTTCGGCTGCCGCAATTTCGGACTGCCGCTTTCCGCCCGTCTCGATGTCCTCTCCTTCGAGACCGAGCCGCTTGCCGACGATTTGACCGTGCTCGGAAGGGTGGCGGTGGATCTCTGGGCGACGACCGATGCGCCAGACACCGACTTCACCGCGAAACTGATCGACGTCCATCCACCGAGCGCCGACTATCCGACGGGCTTTGCCTTGAACCTGTCAGACGGGATTTTCCGCTGTCGTTTCCGGCATTCATTCGAAAGAGCCGAGCTCGTGAAACCTGGCGAGATCATGCGGCTTCACATCGAGCTGTTTGCGACCGCCAATCTGTTCCGTGCCGGCCATCGGCTGCGGCTGGACATCTCTTCGAGCAATTTTCCGAAGTTCGACGTCAATCCGAACACCGGTGCGCCGGCGGGGCTCGGCCGTAGCCGGCAAGTGGCGCGCAACACGGTTTTCCTCGATGCAACGAGGCCATCGCGGCTGATCGTGGAGAGATTATGAGCAAATCGGGCGGGCTCTAAGCCCAGCACAATCAGCTTGCGCAAAGACAGGCCGCTGTGGGGCATGGGCCTCAATCGTATTTGGCGACAAAGCGTCCGACGGCGGCGAGGCAGTCGTCCTTCTCCTCGACATGCGGCATATGGCTGGAATTTGGGAAGACCATGCCTTCGACGTCGGGAATATGATCGAGAAAGGGCTGGACGCAGGCTTCGGTCGCTTCGTCGTAAAATCCGCGGAACGCCAGCGTCGGCGCCTCGATCAGATGCAGGCGCTCGACGATGGTCCAGTTCCGCATCGTGCCGATGACGTGGAATTCATTGGGTCCGTTCATGGTGTGATAAACCGTCGGATCCGCGTCGATTGCCGCGAATGTCCGGGCGACCTCCCGCGGCGTTGGACGGACACGGCAGACGTGGCGGTCATAGAAGGCTTTGGTTGCCGCAACATAATCCGGGTGATCGGTGGTCCCGGCTGCCTCGTGCCGGTCAAGCGCGAGTTGCACATCGGCCGGCAGCCCGGCCCGCAATTGCAGCGCGCCTTCCACCCATAGCGCCATCGAGGCCAGCGAATTGGCCAGGATCAATGCCTTGAGCCCGGCAGGGCGTCGCACGGCATGTTCGGCCGAGAGTATGCCGCCCCAGGACTGGCCGAGCAGGGCGTAACGCTCGGCAATGCCAATGTGGGCGAGCAGCGCATCGAGTTCGCCCAAAAAGAAATCGACGGTCCAGAAGTCGCCGCCCTTGTCGGGCAGATGGGTCGATTTGCCGTTGCCGATCTGATCGTAGTGGATGACCGCCCGCCCGGTATCGGCAAGCTCCTTGAACGAATCGACATAGTCGTGGGTGCAGCCCGGCCCGCCGTGAGCGATGACCAATGGCAGCTTGCCCGAGTTGAGATCTCCGATCACGCGATACCAGGTGCGGTAGCCCCGGTAGTCGCTGAATCCTTCGGTGGTCGCATGTGCCGTCACAGTTCCAAGCTCCGGGTCATGGCGCGGCAGGAACCAAAGTGACGGACCCTCCCAAGCCTTGTTTGCGGCCGACGGTACTAAGCGGCCCGGCGCATTTACAGCTAGCACTATTTATAGGTTTGCCGTGGCGGGAGGAGCCCTCAGGCGGAGCGCCTCAATGCTCCGGCTCGAGCAGCCGGTAGTGGGCAGCCAGCGCGATGGCGTGGAAGCGGTTGCGCGCGCCAAGCTTGCGTGTCGCCGCGTTGAGATGCAGCGTTGCTGTCGGCACCGCGCGGCCAATCTCGCGCGCGACCTGCTTGGCCGTCAGTCCGGCGGCGGCGAGGCGCAGGCACTGGCGCTCGCGCGACGTCAGGTGGACGTATGGGCAGGTGCGGATGCCGGCATCGAAACCGGCGTAGACGGAGTCGTGCAAGAGATGGCCCAGATCGCCGATTTCGGCGATTAACTGCCTTGCTTCGGCCTCGAACCCTGGCTCTGGGTCGGCGCGGATCGCGGTGAAGGTGGCCAGATCCCCACCGGCAAGACGGATGGGCACGGTGACGCCGCAGGTCATCCTGGTATCGAGCAGATAGCTGATCACCGGATCATGCCTGGACCGAAGCACATGCTGCATGACGGTGCTCTGAACGCCCTTGTGCGACCAGAGGAACGGCCTCGATACGGCGAGCGCGGCTTCCTGCACCGGGTCAAGCTGATAATAGCCGCCTTTGCACCAGAGATCCTGCATGTCGCGCGGCACGTTGTGCAGAGCCATCAGCGACGGGGTGATCAGGTCGCCCTCATGGCTGACCGGCACGGGCGTATAGTCATAGATGAATGAGGTGAAACCGACGGGCTCCAGCACATCGGTCGCCACCGCCATGGCGGCGTCGATGCTCATTCCCGTTCGGAACCGGCTCTCTAGATCGCCTGAAAAGCCCTGCATGCGACAAGCTTACCCGCTGGCCATTGCTTGTCAAATAGCCATGTCACCCGCGTGCCCAATAAATAGGCTTAAGGCTGGCCTCTCCGACCTATCTATCTTAATAGCTATCCTGCTCGGCTTCGCTGGTCGTAGTCTTTTCCGATTGGGCGAAGGTGCGCAGACCCACCCGCGACCCAGATCATTTCCAGCCACGCCGCGGTCGTCGATTGCGTATAGCGTGGCCAGTCGACACGCTTTCCACGAGGAAACACAGCCATGCGACCCCAGAAGGCACTTGCAGTCCAAAAGGCACTGGCAGCGTTGATACCCGGCCTGGCTCTGCTCGGCATGACGATCGTGTCGCCGCCGAGCACTGCCTTGGCCGCGGAAGGCAAGCTTGGCGGCACGCTCCGCTTGCTGGCCAACGCCGCTGCCGGCACCGCCGATCCGCATATCAATTACACGCTGCAGTTTTTCCAGATGAACTATATTCTCTACGATGGTCTGGTGACCTACAAAAAGGCCGGCGACAAGACCGGCTTCGAGGTGGTCGCAGATCTCGCCGAAACCCTGCCGAAGGTCGAAAACAGCGGCAAGACCTACGTCTTCAAGCTGCGCAAAGGCATCAAGTTCGCCGACGGCTCGGACGTCACCAGCAAGGATGTGGTGGCTTCGTTCCAGCGCATCTTCAAGATCAGCGGGCCGACGGCCGGGACCTTCTACAACGGCATCGTCGGCGCCGATGCGTGTTTGAAAACCCCGGCGACATGCACCCTCGATGGCGGCCTGTCGGTTGACGACGCAGCCGGAACGATCACCTTCAACCTGGTCCAGCCGGATGCCGAGTTCCTGCAGAAGATCGCCATTCCGCACGCGGCGATCCTGCCGGCGGGCGCGCCGCTCAAGGATGCCGGCACTGATCCGATCCCGGGCACTGGGCCCTACATGATCGCGAGCTATGACCCGAACAAGCTGATGAAAATGGTGCGCAATCCTCACTTCAAGGAATGGAGCAAGGAAGCCCAGCCGGCAGGGTATCCCGACGAGATCGACTATGAATTCGGCCTCACCGACGAAGCGGCGGTGACGGCGGTCGAGAACGGGCAGGCGGACTGGATGTTCGATCCGCCGCCGGCGGACCGTCTCGGCGAACTCGGCACCAAATATGCCAAGCAGGTCACGGTGCATCCGCTGATGGCGATGTGGTATGCGCCGTTGAACAACAATCTGGCGCCGTTCAACGACATCCGTGTTCGCCAGGCGGTGAACTTCGCCATCGACCGCGCCGCGATCATCAAGCTCTTTGGCGGCAGCAATCTGGCGCAGCCGGCTTGCCAGATCCTGCCGCCGGGCTTCCCGTCATTCGCGCCTTATTGCCCATTCACCGCCAATCCGGGCGAAAAGTGGTCGGCGCCGGATATGGACAAGGCCAAACAACTGGTTGCTGAATCGGGAACCGCTGGTCAGGAGGTGACGATCATCACCGAGGACAGCAGCGTCTCGAAGTCGATCGGGGTCTATCTGCAGGACGTGCTCAACCAGCTCGGCTACAAGACATCGGTCAAGCCGATCTCGCAGAACATCCAGTTCACCTACATCCAGAACACCAACAACAAGGTGCAGATCTCGGTCTCGCAATGGTTCCAGGATTACCCGGCGCCATCCAATTTTCTGGAAGTGCTGTTCAGCTGTGCCTCATTCACGCCGGGCTCGGACGCCTCGGTCAACATTTCCGGGTTCTGCGACACATCGATCGACGCGTCGATGGCCGAAGCAGAGACAGCCACCATCGCCGACCCAGCCAATGGCGCAACGCTGTGGACGGCCATCGACAAGGCGGTGACGGACAAGGCCCCGGTCGCTGTTTTGTTCACACCCAAGCGGGTCGATGTCGTCTCTTCCAGGCTGAAGAACTTCACCTTCAGCCCGCAATTCTACTGGATCGTCAGCCAGTCCTGGGTCGAATGATCCCCTCGAGCCAATGCGACGGAGTGCCACCGGCGCTCCGTCGCATTTCCTTTTCCGCCGGATCAGCGCATCTTCCAGGTCGAGATTTTTGCCAGGCAATCCCGTTTATGGTCCCCCGTTCATGGTCAATGTCATTGCGGACCAGCCTGCCGCCCCGGTCCGCCAGGCCGCCGCTGGCCCATGGCGCACGGCATGGCGCAAGCTTAAAGCCGATCGTTCGGCAATAGCGGCGTTCGGTGTGCTCGTCGTCATCGTCATCGCTTCGCTGGCGGCGCCGCTTTATGCGCAATACATCGCCCACACGGATCCTTTCGTAACCAATCTCAACGGCGAGATCGTCATCGATGGGGTGACCCAGCCGGTACTGCAGGCTTCCACCGAAGGCCTTGGCCTCGGCATGACGCCGATTGGGCCGACCTGGCGGATCGGCCCGTATCTGCTCGGCGCCGACAATCAGGGCCGAGACGTCGCGGCGCGGCTGCTTTATGGCGGGCGGGATTCGCTGTTGATCTCTGGCGCTGCGGCTGTGCTGTGCCTCGTCCTGGCGACCTTTCTGGGGGTTGTTTCCGGGTTCTTCGGCGGCATTGTCGACGTCGGCCTGTCGCGTATTCTCGACGTGCTCTGGGCGTTCCCGGTTTTCCTGCTGGCGATTTCGCTGTCGATCGTGCTGATCGCGCAGAGCATCCAGATCGGTCCGTTCGAAATCCGCTCCGGCAGCCTGTGGCTGCCGATCTTCATCATCGGCATCGTCTATGTGCCCTATGTGGCACGGCCGATCCGTGGCCATGTCCTGACCTTGATGCAGGCCGAATTCGTCACCGCGGCGATCGGGCTTGGCGCGTCGCCCTGGCGCATCCTGCTGCGCGACATCATGCCAAATGTGGTGACGCGCATCATCGTTTTCGTGCCGTTGATCCTGGCACTCAACATGATGACCGAATCCTCGCTGTCGTTTCTGTCGATCGGCGTGCAACCGCCGGACGCCAGCTGGGGCACGATCATCCAGGACGGTCAGGGCCTGCTCTATTCCAGGCCGATCGTGGCGCTGGCGCCCGGGCTTGCCATTGTCATCACTGTGCTGGCTCTCAACATTCTCGGCGACGGCGTGCGCGATGCGCTCGATCCGAAATCCTCGCCGAGGGGCATCTAGTGCTTGCCGCCATGAGTTTTCGGCTCGGCCAGATGGTGCTGGTCATGTTCGGCATCAGCATCGTCGCTTTCCTGATCTTCTTCGCCACGCCCGGTGCCGATCCCTCGGCGCGCATTGCCGGCCGCAACGCCTCCCAGGAGACATTGGTCCAGGTCCGCCACGATTTCGGTCTCGATCGGCCATTGCCGGTGCAATACGGGCTGATGATGAATCGGCTTTTCGTCAGCCGCGACCTCACCTCCTTCGTCAATCGCGGGCAGCGCGTGATTCCTGCGGTGACAGGGGCCATTCCGGTTACGCTGTCGCTGGTCGGCGGCGCGGCGGTGCTGTGGGTGCTCGGCGGACTGATCGTCGGGGTGATCGCCGGCGCGACGCGCGGCACATTCATCGACCGGGCGCTGATGATCCTGAGCCTGATTGGAGTGTCCGTTCCGGTCTTCTGGCTCGGCGAGGTCGCCAATCTGCTGACACAGAGCCGCTGGCATGACACCTGGCTGTTTTCTTGGGTTCCTCCGCTCGGCTACATCCCCCTGACACAGGACCCCTGGGGCTGGTTCAAGGCGCTCGTCATTCCGTGGTTCACGCTGGCGACGCTTTATGTCGGCCTTTACGGACGGGTGCTGAGGGCAAGTCTGATCGAGATGATGCAGGAGGATTTTATCCGCACCGCGCGGGCCAAGGGGATCGGCGAGCGGCGGGTTTTGCTGCATCACGGCCTCAGGACGTCACTGGTGGCATTCGTCACCATGTTCGGTCTCGATTTCGGTGCCTTGGTCGGCGGCGGCGCGCTGTTGACCGAAGTGGTCTTCGGGCTGCAGGGCGTCGGGAAATTGACCTATGAGGCACTGCAGACCCTCGACCTGCCGATGATCCTTGCCACGGTGATCTACGCCTCGTTTTTCGTGGTGATGGCAAACTTCGTCGTCGATGTCGTCTTCGTCTTTATCGACCCGAGGGCTCGCGATGTCCGTTAACGCTCCCCTTCTCGTCGTCGAGGGTCTCACCGTATCCTTCCGCAGCGACGCGGGGCTGGTGCGGGCTGTGGCAGGCGTCTCGTTTGCCGTCGAGCAGCGGGAGATCGTCGGTGTCGTCGGTGAGTCCGGTTCCGGCAAAAGCCAGACCTTGCTGGCCATCATGGGGCTGATCGACAGCCCCAATGCCGTCGTCTCCGGTTCAATCCGCTTCATGGGGCAGGAGCTCGTCGGGCTCAACCGGCGTGCGCTCGATGCCATTCGCGGCCGCCAGATCGCGATGATCTTCCAGGATCCGATGTCGGCGCTCACCCCGGTGCATACGATCGGCAACCAGATCGGCGAGCAGGTGCGTGCGCATGAGAAAGTGTCGGCGCGGGCGGCGCGGGCGAGGGCGGTGCAGTTGCTGGATGCGGTCGGCATTGCCAATCCTGATCGGGTCGTCGACGGCTATCCGCACCAGCTCTCCGGTGGCATGCGCCAGCGTGCGGTGATTGCGATGGCGCTCTCGTGCAACCCGGCGCTGCTTGTCGCGGATGAACCGACCACGGCCCTGGACGTGACCGTGCAGGCGCAGATCCTCGAACTGATCGGACGGCTGCGCGATCAGTTCGGCTCGGCGGTGATCCTGGTCACACACGATCTTGGCGTCGTCGCCCAGGTCGCGGATCGGGTCTTGGTCATGTATGGCGGACGCTTCGTCGAGGAGGGCCGCAAGAGCAGCGTGTTCCGAACGCCGCTGCATCCTTACACCTGGGGCCTGTTCGGCTCGATCCCGCCGATGGATGGTGAGCGTCCGGCACGGCTCGCCGCGATTCCGGGAGCTCCGCCGTCCCTCTCCAACCTGCCGAAAGGCTGCGCGTTCGGTCCGCGCTGTGCGTTCCGCCACGATGCCTGCATTGTCCAGCCCCCGCTTGTCGGCGGGAACGGCCATCGTGCTGCTTGCGCATTGCCGGAAACCAGCCGCAAGTTTCATATCCGCGAGGTTGCCAGCATCGAGACGCCAATATGAGCGGCGTGCTGCGGGAGCGCCCGCTGCTCCGGACCAGCGACCTGTCGAAACATTATCACGTCGGCCGCTCGATCTTGCCGGCGCAGCGCCGGAGGGTCCAGGCGGTCGACACGGTATCGCTCGACATCTGGCCCGGGGAAACGCTTGGCATTGTCGGGGAGTCAGGTTGCGGCAAATCCACCCTTGGCCGCTGCCTGGTGCGCCTGACCGATATCACCTCCGGTTCTCTGGAGTTCGAGGGCCGCGACATTACCGACGCGTCCCAGCGTCAGCTCCGTCCGTTGCGGCGACAGATGCAGATGGTCTTTCAGGATCCGAGCGCCTCGCTCAATCCACGTCGGCGGGTCGGCGATCTGCTGGCCGATCCGTTCCGCATCCATGAGCGCCTCTCGGCATCGGAAATGACGGACCGCGTCGCCGAGCTTCTGCGCCGGGTCGAATTGTCCCCCGAACACGCGTCGCGCTATCCCCACGAATTCTCGGGCGGCCAGCGGCAGCGGATCGGCATTGCTCGCGCGCTGGCGCTCCGGCCAAGGCTGATCGTGGCCGACGAGCCGGTCTCGGCGCTCGACGTTTCGATCCAGGCCCAGATCGTCAATCTGCTGGCCGATCTGCGCGAGGAGTTCAACCTGACCTATGTATTCATCGCCCATGATCTATCCGTGGTGCGCCAGATTTCGACGCGCGTGGCCGTCATGTGTCTGGGATCGGTCGTGGAGAGCGGGCCGACCGATCTGGTCTTTGCGGCGCCCAGGCACCACTACACCACGGCACTCCGTTCCGCGGTGCCGATACCCAGTATCGATCGGGCGCGACGCGAGCGGCTTGTCCTGAAGGGTGACTTGCCGAGCCCGATGAACCCACCCTCCGGCTGCCGGTTTCACACCCGCTGCCCGGCCGTCACTTCCACGTGCCGCAACGAGCGTCCGCTGCTGCAGAGCACGGGAGACGGTCGCCTGGTTGCCTGCCATCATCCAGGGGGCGGATAAGGCGCGGGATTCTCGCTCGGAGAGGTGGTTGCGTGTGGCAGCGAAGTCGAAGCCCCAACGGTCAAGAGTGCTCCCGTCCGCTCAATCGGGCGCGGCTGTGCCGAGCGCGGCGGCCACGACATCGGCGAGGCCACGGCCGGCGCTGCCGTCCTCGTCGAGGCGCGGATTGTAGATGGTGACCTCGATCCCGACCGCCTTGCCGCTCGCCAGGATGATGCGGAGCGCCGCCGACAGCTCGTCCCACGACAGCCCGCCCGGTACGCGGAAATCGACCGCCGGCATGATCGCATCGTCGAGACAATCGGCGTCGAGATGGATGAAGAAGCCGTCGAGTTCCGCCCGCGTCAGGTGGCCAACCGCCGCTTGGGCGGCGGATTCGACGCCCAGGCGGCGGATGGCGTGCAGATCGTAAGCCATGAGCTCTGCTGGCAAAGGCTGGCTGCCGTATTCGGCCTGGTCCTCGTGGTCGCGATACGCGAAGGCGACAGTGTCCTCGGAGCGAACCAACGGGCGGCGGCCCTCCAGGTCGGTCAGCAGCGCCGGCCCGTAGCCGGTGACGAAGGCCAGCTCCATCGACGCGCCTTCGCTGTTGGGCTCCGCTTCCGGCTGGAAGAAATCGGCGTGGCCGTCGATGAAGAACAGGCCGTAGCGGCCGCGCCGGCGCAGCGCGAGCATCGGACCCAGCAGGATCGTACAGTCGCCGCCCAGCACCACCGGGAATTCGCGGGCGTGCAGCACCTCCTCCACGGCGTCGGCGAGCTTGGGTGACCACGCCGCGATCGCCTTGGCATTCAGCGTCAGGGTGGCCGGGTCGGGCTTCGGGTCTTTCGGCGGGACGGCCAGCCGCCCGGCGCGGCGCGCATGGATGCGTTCGGCGAGGCCCTGTTCCAGCAGCCGACCGGGCAAGGCTTCAACGCCGTCGGTCGCCAGACCCAGCGAGGACGGCGCTTCAAGGATGGCATAGCGGCGGGTCGGCATCAGGTGCTCCCAGGTATCGCGGGTGAAAGCCGGCGTAACGCCAGCGTAGCTTCAGTACGTGGGCGAGACCGAGGAAATTTCAAGCCGCCGCCCAGCCGATGCCGTCGGGCGCGGCAACGCGCAGCATCTCCGCATTGTTGCTGCGAAAATTGCTGCCCACGGCCACTCGTACCTCGCCGATTTTGCCGGCAAGGCCTATCTTCTGGTGAGCGACCCGAACCACGAAGGAGATCGACGATGAATGCAAAAGCTGCAGCGGCCGAAGCGTTCGTGCGCGAGCCGGCGGCCGGCTCGACGCTCAACGTTTTGGGTATCACCCATATCTACAAAGCCACCGGTGCCGAGACCGCCGGGTCCTTCTCGCTCTGGGAGTCCATGGTTCCGCCGGGCGCGGCAACGCCACCGCACATCCATGCCCGAGAGGATGAAGGCTTCTATGTGCTGAGCGGCGAACTCGTCATCGAATTCGAGGGCGAGTCCGCGCCCCGTCGCGTTGCGCCCGGCGGTTTCTTCTTCGGCGCACGCGGCCGGCGCCACGCCATCCGCAATGACGCCGACAAGCCAGCTCGCGTGCTCGTCTTCTGCGCGCCGAGTTGCGGCCTTGATCAGATGTTCGCGGAAATGGACGCCGCGACCGCCGCCGGCACGCCAGAGATGGCAAAGGTCGTGGCCATCGCCGCCAAATACGGCGTCACCATCGAGGCACCGGCTGCCTGAGATCCGTTCCAGACCGCCAGCGCGCCTGTCAGGCCGGAAACAGAAATGCGGCGGCGGGATCGAAAAAAATCTGCTGTCCGCGCGAGGCGACGCCGTCCTTTGGTTGCGCCATGTCGGATGTCGGCCTGACGTCGATCTCCTGGCCGGCGGCCGTGCGCGCGATGACGCGCCGCCGCTCGCCGAAGAAGGCGGTGTCGATGAATTCGACCGCAAGCCCGGCAGTGGCAGGGCCGGGTCTCAGTCGAAACGCTTCCGGCCGCACCATCAGCCGGGTCTTCTGGCCTTGGCTGAAGTCCTGATCGATCCTCACGCCGGAGACAACCGAGCCATCGGCCAGGCGGATCGTGGCGGCGCCGTTGACGGTTTCAAGATGCTCGGCCGGCAGGAAATTGGAATTTCCGATGAAACTGGCCACGAATTCGCTCGCAGGTCTCAGATAGAGGTCCTCACCGGTGCCGATCTGCTCGATGCGCCCGTCCCGAAACAGCGCGATGCGATCCGAAAGATGCAGCGCCTCGTCCTGATCGTGGGTGACGTAAAGGATCGTTACGCCGGTTTCGCGGTGGATACGCCGTATCTCGGCCTGGATTTCCTCGCGCAGCTTCTTGTCGAGCGCCGAAAGCGGCTCGTCCATCAGAAGGATCGGCGGATCGTAGGCGAGCGCCCTGGCAAGCGCCACGCGCTGCTGCTGTCCGCCGGAAAGCGCGCCGGGATATCGGCCGCCGAAACTCTCGAGCCGCACCAGCGACAGCATTTCGGCGACTTTTCGTTTCACCTCGGCGTCCGGCCGGCGGCGCACGCGCAACGGAAAGGCAATGTTCTCGGCGACGGTGAGATGCTGGAACAGCGTGTAGCGCTGGAACACCATGCCGATGTTGCGCTTGTGCGACGGCACCGACAGCAGCGACCTGCCCTTGAGAAGAACGTCGCCGGATGTCGGCTGCTGAAAGCCGGCGATTGCGTAGAGCGTCGTCGACTTGCCAGAGCCGGAAGGGCCGAGAAAGGTCAGGAATTCGCCTTTTGGTATATCGATCGTGACATCCTGCACGGCGACGAAGCTGCCGAACGCCTTGCGCAGGTCGCGAATGGAGAGGAACGGTTCGGTCATTTCGACAATTTCCGCCGAATGAGTGCGGTTACGATCATCAGGCCCAGCGTCAGGAGAACGAGAAGGCTGGAGGCCGCGGCGATGACCGGGCTGAGATCCTGGCGCAGGCTGCCCCAGATCTTGACCGGCAAGGTCTGCAAGGTGGGGCTGGCCATGAAGATCGCGACCACCACCTCGTCCCACGAGGCGAGGAAGGCAAAGATCGCCGCCGAAAAAATCCCGATCTTGATCGCCGGCAAGGTCACCCGGAGTTTTGCTTCGAATGGGCTTGCGCCGCAGACGATCGCCGCGTCCTCGATGGATTTGTCAAAGCCTTCGAGTGCCGCGGTGATCGGAATGATGGCGAACGGCAATGCCAGGACCGTGTGGGCGATTACAAAGCCTGCCGTGGTGCCGCCGAGCCCGATCCGCAGGAAGAATGCATAGATGGCGATGGCGAAGACGACGACCGGCAGCACCATTGGCGTCAGCAGCAGGCCGCGAAGCGTGTTGCGCCCGCGAAACTGTCCCCGGACCAGGGCGAAAGAAGCCAGTAGCCCGATGACGACGGCAAGAATTGCGGCCATGGCGGCGATGCGCGCGCTGGTCAGCGCCGCTTCGAGCCAGGCCGGATCGGCGAAGAGCTCCTCATACCATTTCAGCGTCCAGCCTGGTGGCGGAAAAGCCAGCCACCGCGACGACCCGAACGACAGAAGCACGATGAAAACAACCGGCAGCAGCAGAAACGCCGCGACCAGGCCGGTGAAACCCAGAAGTGCTGCACGCAGCCAGCCGAGCCGGTCGTAGTCGAGCAGCATCTCAGATGCCTCCTGTCATGCGCTTGGCGCCGACGAGACGCAGCTGCAGCGCGTAGAGCGCCATGGTCACCAAAAGCAGGATGAAAGCCGCCGCGCTTCCGAGCCCCCAGTTGAGCAAGGACTGGATCATCTGGGCAATCATTGCGGCGAGCATCATGTTGGAGGTGCCGCCGAGCAGCGTTGGTGTCACGAAATAGCCGAGCGACATGACGAAAACCATCAGGCCGCCTGCAGCGATTCCGGGAAGCGACAAGGGCAGCAGGATGCGGCGGAAGGCGTCGAAGGGGCTGGCACCGCACAGAGCGGCGGCGCGCAGCGTCATCGGATCGATGGCGCGCAGCGTTCCGACCAGTGGCAGTATCATGAAGGGCAGCATGATGTAGACCATGCCGATGGTGACGCCGGTCAGGTTGTTGATCAGCGGCAGCGGCTCGCTGATCAGGCCGATATCCATCAGCGTCCGATTGATGACGCCGGTGCGTTGGAGCAGCACCATCCAGGCATAGGTGCGGGTGAGCAGATTGGTCCACATCGACAGGATGATGATGCCGAAGACGATCGAGCCGAGGGCAGGCGGCATGATCGCCAGCATCCAGGCGACCGGAAACGCCACGACCACGGTTACGGCGGTGACGACGGTGGCGACCAGAAAGGTGTTGAAGAAGACCCGCGCATAGGTGCCGTCGCCAAACAGGATTGCGTAGTTCTGCAGGCCCGGCACCGGTTCGGTCACGCTGCGCAACAGCAGCGCAACAACCGGCACCACGAAGAACAGGGCGATAAGGGTTAGCGCCGGTAGGGCGCCGCCGATACCGTCGGGCCTTCGGAGGATTGGCTGTCGATGAAGAAAATTGCCCGACATGGCGATGATCCCGGCAGCTCAGGCGGGACGCCCTAGCGACGCCCCGCCGGTTCATGGGTGAGGTCGGCGGCTATTTGGCCTGCCAGGCGTACCAGCGCTCGGCGATCTTGTCGCGGTTTTCAGCCCAGTAGTTCATGTCGAGGTTGATCTGCCCGTCGACATAGGCGTCCGGCAGCGACTTGACGACATCGGCCGGCATTTCGGCCTTGGCTGCCGTGTTGATGGGGGCGTAGCCGCTTGCTTCGGCAAACATGGCCTGGCTTTTCGCGCTTGTCGCTGTGGCCAGGAATTTCATCGCGCTCGCCTTGTTCTTCGAACCCTTGGGGATGACGAGCACGTCGGCGGCAGTCATGTTCTGTTTCCAGGATGCGCCGACATCGGCGCCGTCCTGCTCGAGGGCGAAGACCCGTCCATTCCAGAGCTGCCCGAAGGCTGCTTCACCGGAGGCGATCAGCTGCTGCGACTGCGCGCCGCTGTCCCACCAGACGATTTCCGATTTGATCGTGTCGAGTTTCTTGAACGCCCTGTCGAGGTCGAGCGGATAGAGTTTGTCCGCCGGCACGCCGTCGGCCAACAGCGCAATCTCGATGACGCCCGGTGCCGACCATTTGTAAAAGGTGCGTTTGCCGGGAAATTTCGTCAGGTCGAACATGTCGGCCCAGCCGGTTGGCTCAGCCGACACCGCCCCTTTGTTCCAGGCAAGAACGAAGGAGTAGTAGAAGCTGCCGACCGCATGCTCGGTGGTGAAGCGAGGATCGAGATCAGCTTTCGGCACGACGTTGAAATCGATCGGCTCGAGCAGGCCGTCCTTGGCCGCTTTGATGGCGAAATCCATCTCGACATCGACGACATCCCAGGCGACGCTGCCGCCTTCCACCATGGCCTTCAGCTTGCCGTAGTCGGTCGGGCCGTCCTGCAGGACCTTGATGCCGGAACTGGCTTCGAACGGAGCAGCCCAGGATTTGGTCTGCGCCTCCTGGGTGGTTCCGCCCCAGCTGGTGAACACCATTTCATCGGCGTGTGCGGCAGTGGCTGCCAGGAGTGCGGCCAAAATGCCGGTCAAAATCAGTTTCATCTCATTCTCCTCTGTTGGTTGCTTTCTTGTTTTTGTGAAATTGCGCGTTGACGCTGCCTCATCGCATGACGAACGGATCCGGGATCGGCTCGTCGGATACGCGTATCCACACCGACTTCGAGCGCGTGTAGTCGCGGATGGCGTCGAGCCCGCCCTCGCGGCCGAACCCCGACTGACCATAGCCGCCGAACGGCACGAGCGGCGAAACGGCGCGGTATGTGTTGACCCAGACGATGCCGGCATGGATGTCGCGCGCCATGCGGTGCGCCTTGGCGAGATTGGTGGTGAACACGCCCGAAGCGAGGCCGAACGCCGTATCGTTGGCAAGCGCCAGGGCTTCGGCTTCCGTGTCGAAGGTGAGAACGCTGAGCACCGGACCGAACAATTCCTCGCGCACGCAGGGCAGCGCTGAATCCTCGGCATCGATGATGGTCGGTGCGTAGTAGAAGCCGTGCGGATGATTGTCGGGCCTTTTTCCGCCGGTGACCAACGTCCCGCCATTGGCGAGGCTCTCGGCAACGATCTTCTCGATCCATTCCCGCTGACGTGGCGTTGCCAGCGGTCCCATTTCGGTGGCTGGATCCTGCGGATCACCAATTTTGATGGCCTCGGCCTTGTGCTTCAGCCTGTCCAGGAACTCGGCCTTTATCGAACGCTCGACAAGCAGCCGGGAGCCGGCGACGCAGCTTTGTCCAGACGCTGCGAAAATCCCGGCCACCACCGCGTTGGCCGCGCTGTCCAAGTCGGCGTCGGCGAAAACGACAACCGGACTTTTCCCGCCCAGCTCCAGCGTCGTATAGGCGAGATTTTCCGCCGTGTTGCGGACGATAGCGCGAGCGGTCGAAGGCCCGCCGGTGAAGGCGACGCGTGAAACCAGCGGATGACTTGTCAGGCGCCGGCCGCAATCGTGCCCGAACCCGGTCAGTATGTTGACGCTCCCGGCGGGAAATCCGGCCTCATGAACGAGTTCGGCGAAGGCCAGCAGCGGCGCTGGACCGTCCTCCGAGGCTTTCAGGACGACCGTGCAGCCGGCGGCCAGCGCCGGGCCGAGCTTGACGGCCGAAAGGAAGAGCTGCGAATTCCACGGCACGACGGCGGCGACGACGCCGATCGGCTCGCGTCGGATGGTGACGTCCATATCGGCCTTGTCGATCGGCACATGCGAGCCTTCATGCTTGTCGGCAAGCCCGCCATAGTAGCGATAATAGTCGCCGACATAGGCGATCTGGGCGCGGGTCTCGCGGATGATCTTGCCGGTGTCGCGCGTTTCCAGTTCGGCTAGGCGGCCGGCATTGGCGACGACCAGGTCGCCGAGGCGCATCAGCAGCTTGCCGCGCGCCGTCGCCGTCAGCGAGGCCCACGCGGCCGAGTGCAGCGTCCGGTGCGCCGCCTCGACGGCGCGGTCGACATCGGCCTCGGTTGCGGCGGGCATCGTCGCCCAGGGCGCTCCGGTTGATGGATCGATGCTTTCGAAGGTGGCTGTCGGCGTATCGAACGCCCCATCTATGAAGTTGCTGAAGGCCACAAGGGTCATTGCGGCCTCCCATGCCCGAAGGCCGGCATCACCTTGTCGACGAACAGCTGCAGCGACTTCTTCTTGCGCTCGTGCGGCAGACCGCTATCGATCCAGATCGAGTACTGGTCATAGCCGAGCGCCTCATATGCCTTAAGCCGGGTGATCACCTCTTCGGCTTCGCCGATGACCAGGTTCTGTCGGATTTTGTCCGGCGCATATTGCGGCATTGCTGCGATCTCGTCGTCGGAGAGCGCTTCCAATATGCCTTGGCGAACCGGCTTCTTGTTCTGGAACCACGCGCCGAACTGGCAGTAGAACAGCGACAGGTCCCTCGTCAGTTGCTCCGCATCGGCGGCGTCTTCGGCAACGAATGTGTGCATCAGCAGCATGATCTCGGGGCGGGCCATGTCGGGATGCGCCGCGCACGCCGCGTTGAAGCGCTCCATCAGGCTGGTTACTTCGTCGTCGCCGGAGGCGAGCGGCGTCACCTGGACGTTGCAGCCGTTGGAGACGGCGAAGTCGTGCGAGTTCGGATCGCGCGCCGCCACCCAGATCGGCGGGTGCGGCTTTTGCACCGGCTTAGGCGACGAGGTGCTCGAGGGAAACGACCAGAATTCGCCGGACATCTCGAAATCGCCTTCCCAGAGGCCCTTGATGGCCGGGATGATCTCGCGCATGCGCTGGCCCGCGCCCCAGGCGTCGAGCCCAGGGAACAGGCGTTGGTACTCGTAGCTGTAGGCGCCGCGGGCGATGCCGATGTCGAGCCGGCCGCCGGTGACGACATCGGTCATGGCTGCCTCGCCGGCGAGCTTGATCGGATGCCAGAACGGCGCGATGACGGTTCCTGTGCCGAGCCGGATGCGCTTCGTCCTGGCGCCGAGATAGGCGATGTTGATGAACGGGTTTGGCGAGATGGTGAACTCCATGCCGTGGTGTTCGCCGATCCAGGCCGTCTCGAAGCCTGCCGCCTCGGCCATCACGACCAACTCCTCAAGCTCATCGATGAGGTCGGCATGCGGCTTTGCCGGGTCCGAGCGTTCCATATGGACGAAGAGCGAGAACTTCATATCTGTTGACCCGGACTGGAAGTGTTGATTGCTACCGGCTTGGCGAGCGGACGGACTTCACCTTCGACCTCGTTGCCGACATAGACTCCAAACGCATCCTCCCGACATTCGCGAACATAGCGGGCGAGCATCGAGCGCACGGCAGCGTCGGCGATGTTCAGTCCGGCAATCCTGTCGATGTCGACGAGCCGGACCTGGCGATCGCTGGAGTGGGGCGCGGCTACCGTGCCGCGGTAGTAGACATGCGTTCGCGATGGGCTTGCGGCGTCGTCCCAGACCGCAAACAGGAATCCGAGATGAGCCTCGATGGCTTTCGCAGCGAGGCGTCCCCTAAGGCTTCGCGTGTCGCCGGGCGCCCCGAGCCCTCGGCCCGCCGGCAGTTCGAAAAAGCCGTCGGCGGTTTCGAGGAACAGCACGCGGCCTTCGTCTTCGAGGATGGCGCCGACCTCCATGTCGGGCGGCGCGGCCGCCAGTGCTTCCTGGCTGAGGCCGGGCGAGACGTAGGCGCCACGGCAATAGCCGAGGGGCTGCGATGAATTGTGGGAGAATTCGCGAACGCGGCCGATGAGGATCGAATGGTCGCCGGCGTCGACCAATTGCTCCATGTCACAGTCGAACGTCGCCACCGATCCAGCGAGCAGCGGGCTGCCGGTCGGGCCGAAGCGCCACTCGACAGCCGAGAACTTGTCCTGCGATTTCGAAGCGAAGACGCCGGACGCGGCTCGCTGTTCCTCCGAGAGCACGTTGACGGCAAAGCATTTCGAGGTCGAAAACACCGGATGACCCAGCGCTTTCTTGGCGATGCAGACCAGCACAAGCGGCGGATCGAGCGAAACGGATGTAAACGAATTGGCGGTGAAGCCTAGAGGCTCTCCTTCCGGCCCGATCGCGGTGACGATTGTAACGCCGGTCAGGAAGGAACCGAGCGCCCGCCTGAATTCGCCCGCGTCGAAGGCTGTGTCCATTGCCGGTCGCGCCGATGTGCTTGCGCCGTCGTTGCTCTCGAGAAAATCGACAATGCGCCGTGTGACCACGTCAGGCGAGGCTACGGCCATCATATGTCGTTCGCCCTCCAGAACGACGCAGTGACCGCGCGGCGCGAGGCGTGCCATCGCCGCCGACATCGCAGGCGAGGAATTCCTGTCCTGCGAGCCGGTCATGAACAGGGCCGGCATTGCGAGACCGGAAAGACGATCGCCATGCGCCGCATCGGCATGGGCGAAAAGTCGATAGGTGCGCGCATAGCCCTCGGAGTTGACGCTTTGCAGTGCCACGCGCGTCATCCTTGCCGCCTCGGCCAGGCTGTCGGGGACCGGGTTGCCGAACCAGCGCGCGATCGTTGCGTCCGTCCCCGACGGGTTTTCCGCGCCATTCAGTTCGGCGGCGCGCTCGCGCACTGCCTGCGCAAGCTCCGCCGGGCGGCGAAAAACCGCATTGAGCGAGACGAGGCTACGAACCCGTTCGGGTGCATTGAGAGCGATTTCCTGCCCGACCAGCGCCCCCATTGAATGGCCAACGATCGAGACGGCATCCAGGCCAAGGTGATCGAGAAGCCGAATTGCCTGTCCGGCATAATCGGCAAGGCTGGCGTCCTCGGGCGGCAACGGCGACTGGCCGTGTCCCAGGATGTCGATTGCGATCACATCCCATCTGTTTTTCATCAGCTCGATCTGGGGTGCCCAGATTGCCGCGTTCATGCCGACACCGTGGATGAGAAGGACCGGCGCGCCGGATCCGGCACGGATGAAACCGGTGCCGTCAGGCGCCGTTCCGCGATGCCAGCCACGGTCCGTCAGCTCAGCCATGCAGGTCGCCGACCTCCTTGAGATCCTGGTAGCGGTCGCCGATGCGATGATGCGGTCGTCCGCCGATCGAGGCGCCAAGCGCCACCACCAACTCGTCCGGCGCCGGCGCGTCGCCGATCTGGAAGTGCACCGTCAGGTAGTGCGAACGTCGGCCTTCATCGTTCTTGTCCATGAGCGGGATCATGATCGGCGTGTTCGGCCCGCCGCGCAGGTTGGTGAAGGCAAGATAGGTCTTGGCGCCGACGGCACGCCGATAGTGGTTGCCGAAATGCAGCGTGTGGATGAGCGCCGAGGCATGCTCGATCTCGCCTGATGTGCCGCAGATTGCGGCCTTGCCGTAGCCTTCGATCGCTTCGCCGGATCCGGCAACTGCGAGGATTTCATGGGTCAGCATCTCCCCCAGAACCGGCGCATAGGCGCGGATCTCGGGCGAAAGGTCCTCGGTGAAACCGCGCCCGGCCCAGGGGTTGTCGAGCACCGCCGCCACGCCGATCAGGCGCAGCGGCCGGGGGGCCGCCTTGCCGCCTTCGATTAGCGTGTTCTCGACATGGGTGACGATCTTTCGAATGGCCGGCTTCATCGAATCCTCGGTGTCGGGTCGGCTGAGGCATCCGGAAAAGTTCCGCTTTTGCCTAGCCGTCTTATGGTATACCATACTATTGAAGACCAAATCCCTTGTCAACGGATCGTCGAATCTGTTTCTTGCGGATGCTGGGAGTATATGAATTGGCCGACGACACACTGAGGATCGAACGATCCGCCAAGACGCTGAGAACGCTGGCGCTGGAGCGCATGCGCGACGCGATCATGGGGTTTCACTTCCAGCCTGGCGAACGGTTGGTCGAGCGGCCGCTTTGCGACCAGCTCGGCGTCAGTCGCTCGGTGGTGCGCGAGGTCCTGCGGCAGTTGGAGACCGAGGGCCTCGTCCAGATGATACCTGGCCATGGACCCGCGGTGGCCAGGCCGGATCTCAGCCGCACCGACGAGATTTATGAACTGCGCGCTCTGATGGAGGGCATCGCGGCGCGCGCCTGCGCGCTGACGGCGACTGAGGGCCAGATCGCCGCGCTTGAGCGCGCGTTCGATGTGCTGCTCAAGGCGTGGGCATCAGCCAATCCGATCGAGGTGATGCGGGCGACCACAAAATTCTACGAGGTGCTTTTCGATGCCGCCGACAAGCGCATCGCCTGGGAGATCGTCCAGGGTCTGAACGTCCGCATCAACCAGCTGCGTTCCATGACCATCGCTTCGGAGAATCGCCGCGATGCCGCAATTGCCGAAATGACCGACATTATGAACGCGATCAAGTCGCGCAACGGCGATGCCGCCGAAGCCGCGGCCCGGCGGCATGTGGAGCAGGCCTGGCGAATTGCGCAACAGACCCTTCGCAACAGCTGAAGCAGAAATTTCACATTACGGAATCGTCCGTCGCCCTCGCAGAGGGCAGTGCTTTCGTCACAATTTCAGGGGCAATATTGTACGGCTTGGTCGTTCTGGGCGCTGTCATGGCGCTGCGCGAACGGCGGCTGCAATGAGAAGGGATACACGATGAGCAAAGGGGCGCCGTCGTCGGCGGATGATTTTCTGACCGGGCTGAAGGGGCAGCGCGTGCTGGTCACGGCAGGCGCCGGCGGCATCGGCCTGGCCATTGCAGAAACGCTGTCGCGGCTCGGCGCGCGCATCGTCGTTTGCGACGTCTCCGACGAGGCGCTGGCCGCCGCTCCGGACAGGATCGCCCTGGTCGCCGCGGTCAAGGCCGATGTCTCGCGCGACGACGACGTCGACCGGCTGTTCGAGACGGTGACGGAAAAGCTCGGCGGCCTCGACGCGCTGATCAACAATGCCGGCATCGCCGGGCCGACCGGCGGCGTCGACGAAATCGATCCGGCGGAGTGGCGCCGCTGCATCGACATCTGCCTGACCGGCCAGTTCCTCTGCGCCAGGCGTGCCGTGCCGCTGATCAAGGCGGCGGGCGGCGGCTCGATCGTCTCGATGTCGTCCGCCGCCGGCCGCCATGGCTACGCTTTCCGCACCCCCTATTCGGCGGCCAAGTTCGGCGTCATCGGTTTCACGCAAAGCCTTGCCAAGGAACTCGGACCGCACGGCATCAGGGTCAACGCCATCCTGCCCGGCATCATCGAGGGACCACGCATCGACAAGGTTATCGCCGACCGGGCCAGACAGCTCGGTGTGTCGAACGAGGAGATGACGCAGCGCTATCTCCACAACATCTCGCTGCGCCGCATAACCAGCCCCTATGACGTCGCCGCGATGGTCGCTTTCCTGTTGTCCGATGCGGCGATCAACATCTCCGGCCAATCGCTCGGCGTCGACGGCAATGTCGAAACCCTTTGAGGAGCCCGACCATGATGAAAGTAGCGATTGTCGGCAGCGGGTTCATCGGGCGGGCCTGGGCGATCAGTTTTGCCCGCGCCGGCCACGATGTGCGGATGTGGGACCAGTCGCCGGCCGCGACCGAAGGTGCGCACGATTACATCGCCGGCGTGCTCGGCGACCTCGCTGCGAATGATCTGCTGCGGGGGCAGGCAATCGACGTCGTGCTTGGTCGCATTGCCGTCGTTGCGGAGCTCGAAGAAGCGCTGGCCGATGCGGTCCATATCCAGGAGAACACGCCGGAAAACCTGGATGTGAAGCGCGAGGTGTTCTCTCGGATCGATGCAATTGCCGCTCCGCAAGCGGTGATCGCCAGTTCCACCTCGGCGTTGCTGCCGTCGAAATTCACCGACGATCTGCAAGGGCGGCACCGCTGCCTAGTCGTGCATCCGATCAATCCGCCCTACCTCATCCCGGCCGCGGAAGTCGTGCCGGCGCCATGGACGTCTTCCGAAACGGTCGAAAGGACCCGCGCCTTCCTCGTCGATGCGGGCCACGCACCGCTGGTGATGAAGCACGAGCTCGACGGCTTCATCATGAACCGCCTGCAGGGCGCGCTGCTGGAGGAGGCTTTTCGACTTGTCGCCGACGGCTATGCCAGCGTCGAGGATGTTGATACCGGCATTCGCGACGGGCTGGCGCTGCGCTGGTCATTCATGGGTCCGTTCGAAACGATCGACCTTAATGCGCCGGGCGGTGTACGCGACTATGTCGAGCGCTATCAATCGATCTATGCCAACATTTTTCCGCAGATGCTGCGCCGCGTCGACTGGGCCGGCGAAGTCATCGAGACGGTGGAGGCCGACCGCCGCAAGCGGCTGCCGCGGGAAGAACTCGGCGAACGGCAGGTTTGGCGCGACCGCCGGCTGATGGCGCTGGCCGCGCACAAGAAAAAATCGGATCAGGAGTTTGGAAGATGACGGAAACAAGCCGCAAGCCCGGTGCTATGCAGACCAGGGGCAAAATTATCATCACCTGTGCGGTGACAGGGGCGATCCATACACCGACCATGTCGCCCTATCTGCCGATCACGCCGGACCAGATCGCGTCCGAGGCGATCGCGGCGGCGGAGGCAGGTGCGGCGATCCTGCACCTGCATGCCCGCGACTCCGAGACCGGCAAGCCCGACCAGACGCCGGCGGCCTTCGCCCGCTTCCTGCCGCGCATCAAGCAGGCCACCAATGCCGCCATCAACATCACCACCGGCGGCAGTCCCTACATGAAGGTCGAGGAACGCGTGCGCCCGGCCGCCGAGTTCAAGCCAGAGGTCGCCTCGCTCAACATGGGCTCAATCAATTTCGGGCTCTATCACCTCGTCGACAAATACGAGACCTTCAAGTTCGACTGGGAAAAGCCGCATCTGGAAGCGACGCGCGACCTGGTCTTCCGCAACTCGTTCAAGGACATCGAATACATCCTTGCGACCTGCTACGACAACGGCACGCGCTTCGAGTTCGAGTGCTACGACATCGCCCATCTCTACAATCTTTCCCACTTCGCCGATCGCGGGCTGGTCAAGCCGCCGTTCTTCGTGCAGTCGGTGTTCGGTCTGCTTGGCGGCATCGGCACGCACCCTGAAGACGTCGCCCATATGAAGCGCACCGCCGACCGGCTGTTCGGCGACCAGTTCCGCTGGTCGGTGCTCGGTGCCGGCGCCAGCCAATTGCGGATCGCGGCGCAATCGGCAGCGCTTGGCGGAAACATCCGCGTCGGGCTCGAAGACAGTCTGTGGGCCGGCAAGGGCAAGCTTGCCAAATCGAACGCCGAGCAGGTGGTGCTTGCCCGCAAGATCATCGAGGGGCTCGGCATGGAAGTGGCGACGCCCGACGAGGCGCGCGAGATCCTGTCACTGAAGGGCGGCGACAAGGTCGAGTTCTGAGGCGGCTCGCCTATCGCCGCACGGTGCCCACAGAGGAGGACGGCATGAAGATCGAAGTCGTGGTGGTCGTTCCGCGCCTCCCCGGCGATGGCGTCCTGCGCGGCAGCCTGCTCGCGATAACCGGCCTTGGCATCAAGGGCGTGGCGGAACCACGCTTCGCCGGATGACGGCAGCTGCAAAAGGGGATAGAGGCGAATAAGGAAAACGAGCGCGCGCTCGATTTCAGATATGGACCCGATGCTTTTCGGCGATCTCGTCCATCGATGGTGGCCACCTCGTTTCATCGCTGGGAGTTTGTCCATGAATTTCGACATTCCCGCCCGCACCGAAGATTACCGCGTCCGCATTGCCGACTTCGTCGAGCGTGAGATCCTGCCGCTCGAGGCCGACAAGACGTCCTATGACGCACATGGAAACATCGCCTTGCCGCTGCTGGAGACGCTTCGTGCCAAGGCGCGTATGGCGGGCCTGTGGTGCCTGCAGCTCAAGCCCGAATCCGGCGGCGCCGGTCTCGGCAAGATGGATATTGCGGTTTGCTATGAGGAGATGAACCGGTCGATCTTCGGGCCCGTGGTGTTCAATTCGGCAGCGCCCGACGATGGCAACATGATGGTGCTGGAGGCGCTCGGCACGCCGGCGCAGAAGGAAAAATGGCTGAAGCCGATCGTCGAGGGCCAGGTACGCTCGGCCTTTGCCATGACCGAACCGCATCCCGGCGGCGGCTCGGACCCTTCGATGATCATGACGCGTGCTGAACGGCGCGGCGACAAATATGTGGTGACCGGCCGCAAATGGTTCATCACCGGCGCCGAGGAGGCCAGCCATTTCATTCTGATCGCGCGAACCTCGGACGATCCGCGCCATGGTCTGTCGGCTCTGATGTTCCACAAGGACCAGCCGGGCTGGCGCATCATGCGCCGCATCGAGATCATGGGCCCGGAGGAGCATGGCGGGCATTGCGAGCTGGAATTCGAGGGGCTCGAAATCCCTGGCGAAGACATGCTGGTTGGCGAGGGCAGGGGCATGAAGGTGACGCAGGTGCGGCTCGGCCCGGCGCGGCTTACCCACTGCATGCGCTGGCTTGGATTGTCCAAGCGCTGCGTTGAGATCGCGCGCGCCTACGCTGCCGAGCGCCATGGTTTCGGCCAGCGCCTCGCCGACCGCGAAAGCGTCCAGCTGAAGCTCGGCGACCTCGCCATGCGCATCGAGATCGGCCGCATCCTGGTGATGAAGGCTGCGTGGGAGCTGGACCGCGGCGGCTTTGCCCGCAAAGAAGTATCGATGGCCAAGGTCCAGGTCGCCAATGTGCTGCATGACGCGGCCGATGTGGCGATCCAGATCAATGGCGCGCGAGGCTATTCGAAGGACACGGTGCTCGAATGGATCTACCGCTATGCGCGCCAGGCGCGGTTGGTCGACGGCGCCGATGAGGTCCACAAGATGGTGCTGAACCGTTTCCTCAACGACGAGGAGAGGGGCTTCTGGCGCTGGACCGTCGAAGGCGAGGCATAGCGGACGCGGGGTGGCATCTCAGGAGGAAAAGATGCCGTTGAATGCGGATTTCGATCCTGCTGCATTGAAGGGCTTTCTCGCGAACCGCTTCGGCGATGCCGCAATGACGCTCGAGCGGATCGGCGGCGGGCAGTCCAACCCCACCTACTTCGTCGACTATGGTGCGCATCGCATGGTGCTGCGCAAGAAACCGGCCGGGCCGATCCTGCGCGGGGCGCATGCCGTCGACCGCGAGTTCCGCGTGCTTGAAGCTCTCGCAGCGACCAACGTGCCGGTGCCGCGGCCGGTGCTCTATAACGCCGGCGCCGAGCCGCTCGGCACGTCGTTCTACCTGATGGAGCGGCTGGACGGTCGCGTCTTCCACGACTGTTCGCTGCCTGGCCTCGTCCCCGCGGAGCGACGCGCCATCTATTTCGGCATGGCCGAAGCGATGGCCAAGCTGCATGCTGTCCGTCCCGACGCGGTCGGTCTCGGCGATTACGGCCGGCCCGGCAACTATTTCGAGCGCCAGATTGGCCGCTGGACCCGGCAGCTCAGGGAATCGCCGAGTGACAGAATTCCGGCACTCGAAGCGGTCGCCGACTGGTTGCCGCAGCATCTGCCCACGGATGATGGACGCGTGTCGATCGCCCATGGCGACTTCCGCCTCGGAAATCTGCTGTTCCATCCCGGCAAGCCGGAGGTGATCGGCATTCTCGATTGGGAGCTGTCGACGGTCGGCCATCCGCTCGCCGATCTCGGCTTTTGCTCGATGACCTGGCATTCGACCCCGGACGAATATGGCGGCATCCTCGGCCTCGATCATCCTGCCCTCGGCATCCCCAACCAGCGCGAATTCCTCGACCATTATTTCGCGCATGCCGTGCCCACTGCGCCTCTGCAACGCTTCCACCTGGTTTTTTCGCTGTTCCGTTTCGCGGTGATCTTCGTCGGCATCGCCGACCGGGCGCGGGCAGGCAGCGCGGCGTCGGCCGATGCGGCCGGCAAGTGGCCGCTCGCCGGTCGCTTTGCCGCGCGTGCTCAAGAGATCATCCAAGGAGCGAGACCGTGGAGTGGCTCCTCCTGAGGGGAGCGTTCGCGCCTGGTCTTTTCCCTAACCCGCAGCGTCAGCAATCCAGTCCGAGAGGCTTTGCGAAAAACTTCGCGGCACGATGAGTTCGCACGCGGTCTCGCCGGTGCGCAGGAACAGCACGGGCACATGGTGCAAGGATGTCAGCACGGCGCGGCCCGGGGCGGCCGCCGGCGCGCGCCAGTCGACAGTGATGCATCTGGAGAGGACCGGCGCAACGTCGGCCCCAGCCATTCTGAAACGCACGCGACCCTCGTCGAGAGAAACCGAACAGCCGAGATCCGGATCGACGGCAAGCGAAGGTGCTTGCGCGCCGTCGTCGAGAGCCAGCCACAAGCGGCGAGGCGCGACGCGGATGACGAGAAAACCTTTGTGACGGACCGTCTCTCCGACCGAGGCAGGAAGTTTCGTGCCGAGTGATGCCGAAAGGTTCGATTCGAATTGCGCCAGCGCCCCGTCCCAGCCCTCGATCTGGATGAGCGGACAATCGGCCACAGACAGGCTGAACTCCTGCGAAGACATAATACTAGCCATGCAGCCGCTCCCCCTGCGGATCGAGGAATACCGGCAAGACGATGCGGGCACGCACCGTTTCGGGCTTCATCGGATAGACGGCCACGACCTCGCTTCCTTCGCTAGCGACATCGCCGGCAAGCAAGGCCAGCCCGATATAGTGGCCGCGTTCGGGGCTGAAGGTGACGGAAGTCACGCGGCCGCGCCCGTGGCCGTAAGGTTTCTCGCCCGGCAGAAACAGGATGGCGCCACCGCGAAGGCGTTTTCCCTCCTCGATGCATTCCAGTCCGACCAGGCGCTGGCGGTCGGGCGCCTGGAAGGCGGGGCGCCGTCGCAGCACGTCCCCGACGAAGCCGGTACGCTTGCCGGCCATGCGGCCGAGGCCAAGATCGTCGAGCGTCGTGCGCCCATCGATTTCAGGTCCGGCGACATGGCCCTTTTCGACGCGCAGCGCGCCGAGCGCCTCGACGCCGTAAGGTTTCAGGTCGAGCGGCCTGCCTGCTTCGAGCAGGCGGCTCCAAAGCTGTTCACCGGCAGTTGCGCCGACATAGATTTCGTAGGCGCGCTCGCCGGAATAACTGAGACGCAGGATGCGGAGCGCACGGCCCTGCCATTCGCTTTCGAGCAATCCCATATGCGCAAGTGCCGCGTCGGAAACATCGAGAGCGGGAAATGCCGCAGCAAGAATTGCACGGCTTTTCGGTCCGGCAACCGACATCGCCGCCCATTCATCGCTCACCGAGGTCACCGCTACGCGCAAATCCGGCCAGGCCATATCGAGCAGGAATTCAAGACGCGACAGCACGTCGGCGGCCTTGGCGGTCGAGGTGGTCATGAAGAACCGGCTCTCGGCCAGCCGCGTCGTGGTGCCGTCGTCGAAGACGATGCCGTCGTCGCGCAGCATGACGCCGTAGCGCGCACGGCCAACCGGCAGTTTGGCAAAGCCGTTGGCGTAGATGCGATCGAGGAAAATCGCGGCATCCGGGCCCTGGACGTCGATCTTGCCGAGAGTGGAGATGTCCATCAGGCCAGCGGCCTGGCGCACACTCCGCATTTCGGCGACATAGGCTTCGTTCACGTCGAGCCCGGATTGGCTGTAGAAATAGGGCCGCATCCAGAGCCCGACCTCCAGCATCTCGGCGCCGTTCGCCATGTGCCAGTCGTGCATCGGCGTGCGGCGGATCGGCTTGAAATGATGGCCGATGGCGCGCCCGGCAAGCGCACCGATGGCGACCGGCGTATACGGCGGTCGAAAGGTCGTGGCGCCGGTCTCGGGGATGGTTGTGTTGCGCAGGGCCGCCATCGCGGCAAGCGCCGCAAAATTGCTGGTCTTGCCTTGGTCGGTGCCCATGCCGAGCGTGGTGTAGCGCTTCAGGTGCTCGACCGATTGATAGCCCTCGCGATGGGCGATCTCGATATCCCCGGTCGTCACATCCATCTGGAAATCGACGAAGGCTTTTCCACGTCCGAGAGAAGGGATTTCGCGAAACGGGGCCGTGGCGGTCTCGCCAAGATCGAGTTTTGACGGAGCGGGCACCGGCGCCGACTTGCCGCAGAACGATGCCGCCGCGGTGCCGGCGCGATGACCGTCCTCGATGACATCGGCGGTCGAAAAAATTCCCATCATCGAGCCGGCGCCGAACCGGTCCGCCGGAAACGCGCCCGGCACGAAGCCGCCAACGTCGTCGCGATATTGAGGTTTGACGCCCAGATGCGAGGTGAGATGCACGGTCGGCGACCAGCCGCCGGACACGCAGACCAGGTCGCAGGCGACCTCGGACTGGCCGTCCGCTCCGTTGAGCGTTGCACGCCTGACGGCATGGCCGCCGTTAAGGTCGACGATGCGCGTTGCGGCCCGCACCACCACGCCGAGCCGTGCGGCTTCTGCGGCAAGCGCTGTGGACAGCGCTGCGCGAACATCGGCAACCGTCACCTCTGCGCCGCCTGCGGCATAGTCGAAGGCGGCGCGCCAGGCGCTGTCATTACCGGTGGCGACGACTATTTTCTTGCCGAGCAGGACGGCGAAACGGTTGAGGTAGGTCCGGGCGGCCGACGCAAGCATCACGCCGGGTCGGTCGTTGTTCGAGAATACCATTGGTCGCTCGATGGCACCGGTGGCGAAAACGATCGAGCGGGCGCGAAGCATGGTCAATGTCTGCAGCACTTCGCCGGCCGGCCGCGGATTGGCTGGGTCGCGTTGCCCGACCAGTCCGATGACATTGCCGTCATAGATGCCGAAAGCGGTCGTCCGCTTCATCACGGCGACGGTTTTGAAGCCGTCCAGCTCGGCCTCGGCCTGTCTGAGCCATGCGGCCGCAGCGCTGTCGGAAGCTTCCGCCAGAAGCTGGCCGCCGAGCAGGAAATCCTGTTCGATCAGCGCCACCCGCGCGCCGGCCGCTGCGGCAGCACGCGCCGCCGACAATCCTGCAGGGCCGCCGCCGATGATGGCGACATCGGCAAAGGCATGACTGATGTCGTAGCGGTCTGAGTCGGGATCGGTGCCGGCTCTGCCAAGCCCGGCCGCCTTGCGAATGAAGTGCTCGTAGAACATCCAGGCGCGGCGCGTCGGGCCCATGAAGGTCTTGTAGTAGAAGCCGGCCGACAGGAACGGCGCCAACAGGCCGTTGACGCTTTGCACGTCAAAGGCAAGCGAAGGCCAGCGGTTCTGGCTTTCCGCGACTAGGCCGTCTTGGAGTTCCAGCGTCGTCGCCGGCAGGTTCGGCTGGCGCCTGCCTGCGGTTGCAAGCGTGACCAGTGCATTCGGCTCCTCGGCCCCGGCGGAAAAAATGCCGCGCGGACGATGATACTTGAAGCTGCGCCCGACCAGCGTGACGCCGTTGGCGAGCAGCGCGGAGGCAAGCGTGTCGCCGCGATATCCGATCAGGCTCCGGCCGTCGAAGGTAAACTCGACCGGCTGCTCGCGGTCGATACGGCCGCCCATCGACAACCGCTTGTGGTTCGAACTCATGCCGGTGATTTCCTGGCGGGTGATTTCTTGGCCGACAATTGCCTGGCGAGATCGACGGATGCGATGGCGTGGTTGCGCGTGTCGCGTTCGACCACCAGCCATTGGCGGCAGCCGGTCACGTGCTGCCAGAACTCGCGGTGCAGGCCAGCCGGATTTGTCCTGACATAGACGTAACGGTACCAGGCCTCGGGATCGGGATCGTCGTGCGCCGGACGCGTGACGGAAGCGTCGCCGCCGTAGCGGAACTCGTCATGGTCGCGCAGACCGCAGCAGGGGCATTCGATGCGCAGCATTGTCTTGCGCCTCCTATTGCAGCCAGGCTGAGGGGCCGGCGCCAGCCTCGTCGAGCGTGTGGCCGGTGCGGAAACGATCGAGCCTGTAGGCTGCGATCAACGGGTGCGGCTTGCCGGTGGCGATCGTGTGGGCGAAGCACCAGCCGGAAGCCGGCGTCGCCTTGAAGCCGCCATAGCACCAGCCGCCGTTGAGATAGAGTCCCTCGATCGGCGTCGGGCAGATGATCGGGCTGGCATCGGGCGTCATGTCCATGACGCCGCCCCAATGGCGCAGCAGTCGGATGCGCGAAATGCACGGCATCAGAGCGATCGCCGCCTCCGCCACTTCGCGCACGACGCCCAGATTGCCGCGCTGGGCGTAGGAATTGTAGCCGTCGAGATTGCCGCCGAAGACCAGCCCGCCCTTGTCCGACTGGCTGACGTAGAAATGATCGGCGCCATAGGCGACAACATGGTCCACCAACGGCTTCAGCGGTTCGGTGACAAAGGCCTGCAAGACGTGGCTTTCGATCGGCAGTTCCAGGCCGGCCTTGGCGCCGAGCACGGATGTATGACCGGCAACAGCGAGGCCGACCTTGCCGGCGCCGATCCGGCCTTTCGTCGTTTCGACGCCGACGATCCTGTCGCCGTCGCGGAGGAAGCCTGTCACCTCGCAGTTCTGGATAATGTCGACGCCATGGCCGTCGGCGGCGCGCGCATAGCCCCAGGCGACCGCGTCGTGGCGCGCCGTGCCCGCCCGGCGCTGGAAGATGGCGCCATGGATCGGAAAGCGGGCGGTGTCGGAAAAATCGAGATAGGACACGAGACGGCGCACCTCGTCGCGGTCAAGGATGTCGGCATCGATGCCGTTCAGCCGCATGATGTTGGCGCGGTGGCTGAAGCCGTCGAGCTGGTCGGCGGAATGCGCGGTGACGAGTTGGCCACGCTGCGAGAACATGACGTTGAAATTCAGCGCCCGCGACATGTTCTCCCAGAGTTTCATCGAGAATTCGTAGAACTGGGTGTTGCCGTCGAGCAGGTAGTTGGAGCGGATGACGGTGGTGTTGCGGCCGACATTGCCGCCGCCGACATAGCCCTTTTCGAGCACCGCGACGTTGCGGATGCCGTGGTTCTCGGCGAGGTAGAAGGCGGTAGCGAGGCCGTGTCCACCGCCGCCGATAACGATCACGTCGTAGGACGGTTTTGGCTCCGCTGCCCGCCAGGCGCGCTGCCAGTTCTTCTGGCCAGACAGCGCGTTGCGGAAAATCGAAAATGCCGAGTAGCGTGCCATCCCTGCGGCCTATCGAACGATCGGGCCGGCCGGCGTGCGGGTAAGCACTTCGGCGCCCGCATCGGTCAGAAGCACGGTGTTGGAGACGAAGTCATCGCCGCGACCGGTGCCCATCAGCCACGACAGGATGTGGAAGCTCATCCCGGTCTCGATTTCGAGATCGGAATCGTGCCTCAAGCCGGTCACCGAATTGCCGCCAGTCCATGATGGCGGCTGTCCGGCGCCGACAAGGTAGCCGCAGTGATGGCGGCGATAATGGGAAAGACCGGCCTCGTCGGCGACGGTCTGCCAGGCGGCGTAGACGTCGCGCGCCCTGGCGCCGGGCCTGAGTGCCTCGACGACGGCATCGAACGCCCTGGCGGTCACCTCCGCCATCGCGGCGTCTTCGTCGCTGATATGGCCGATGCGAACGAGCCGGCCGAGCGGCGCGTGATAACGCGAGATGCAGCCGGACAGTTCGACGAAGACCGGCTCGCCCTTGCGGTAGATCCCGTCGCCCCAGGTCGTATGCTCTTCGCCCAGGCGCGCGGCCGGGCGGATGAACGGGCCGAAGCCCGGAGCATGACCGCCGGCGCGGATCATCGCCGCAACGCACTGGGCTGCGACCTCCTGTTCGGAGGCACCGTCCGAGATCGCGGCGATCGCGGCGCCGGCGGCGGCGTCGGTCACTTGTGCCGCCTGACGCATCAGTGCCTGTTCCTCAGCGCTCTTCACTCGCCGCATCCTGTCGACCAGCCCGGAAACATCGCTCCATCTGGCATCGGCCTGCGTCTGGAGTGCGACGGCAAGCCCATGGCTGAGGCCGGCCGTCCAGTATTCAAGGCCGATCCGCTTGCCGGACAGGCTGAGCTCCGCAAGCACCCGCGCGGCAAGGTCGGCCGCCGTTTCGCTGTCGGAATGGCCGCGGAATTCCGCTGCCGTCACCTGTTTCTCGATCGTCACCCTTTCCATCGAGCGGGTGACCAGGACAGGTTTCCCTTCGAGCGGGACGATCAGCAGGTGAGGGGCAAAATATCCCCAGTGATCGAGCCCGGTGAGGTAAAAGACGTTCTCCGGCGAAGCAAAGACCGCAGCGTCGAGCTCGCGCTCGGCCAGCGCTGTGCGGACCCTGACAAGGCGGCCGGCGATTTCGGCTTCGGAAAACGGATTACGGTCCATCAGGCGTCCTCGTTCTGGTTACCGGTTTCGTTGCCGGCATGATCTTTCGTCAGTGACCGGCTTCCAGCCCCATGCTCAGTCGATGACGATGAGTTCGCGCGCCACGTCGCAGAGGCGTTCGCCGCCGCGATCCGTGACGACAAAGGATTCCGAGATGGCGATGCCGAAATCGTCGAGCCAAACGCCGGCCATGAAATGGAAGCACATCCCGGACTGCATCTCGGTGGTGTCGCCGGGACGAAGACTTGCGGTGCGTTCGCCCCAATCGGGCGGGTAGGCGAGCCCGACCGGATAGCCGACGCGGCTCTCCTTCTTCAGCCCGTTCTTCCTCAACACTGCCTGCCAGGCGGCTTCCACCTCTTCGGCGGTGTAGCCGGGGCGGGCCTTCTCAAGGCCGGCGTCGACGCCCTCGACAATCGCCTTGGCCATGTCGACGAGGGCTTGCGGCGGCTTGCCGAAATGCACGGTCCGCGTCAGCGCCGCATGATAGCGCCGCCGCACCCCGGCGATCTCCAGAATGGCGAGGCCGCTGTCCGGCAGCGGCGCGTCGGACCATGTCAGATGCGGCGTGCTGGTGCCCTCGCCGACGGGCATCAGCGGACAGATCGCGGCATAGTCGCCGCCCGCTCCGGGCACGCCCGTGATCTGTGCGTGATAGATTTCCGCAATGACATGGTTCTGCGGCACGCCGGGCCGCATTTTTTCTATGCCGCGTTTCATGGCGTGTGTGCAGATCGCACCGGCCTCGCGGATCAGCACCAGCTCGGCTTCGGATTTGACCAGCCGCGCCCAGTTGACGAGATCGTGGTTGTTGGCGAAGTGCGCGTCAGGCAGCCCGCTGACGAGATGGGCATGGCAGCGCGCGGTGTAATAATGCGCGTCCATCTCGACGCCGATGCGGGCGTTTCCCCAGCCACGCGACCGGATCAGCTGGGCGAGTTCGTCATAGGGGTGTTCGACGGGCTGCTGCACCAGCCGTTCCGAGAACGGCACGATGTTCTTCTCCGGCAGGCCGGTGGTCAGGCGTGCGCTCCTGGCGTCCTGCGCCCTGCCGAACCAGATCGGCCGGTCTTCCCTGAGATGGACGAGCACGCATTGCGGAACATAGAACGACCATCCGTCATAGCCGGTCAGCCAGCACATATTAGCTGGGTCCTGACAGATGATGAGGTCGAAGCCGGCCTTCTCCATGCGTGACTTCACGCCGGCCAGGCGCTGCGCATACTCCGCTTGCGTGAAAGTCCCGAAACCGCTCGCGCTCGCCACCGAAATCCCACCTGCCAGTACGCTGGTTTTTTCTTAAATTGTGCACAACTGGCAATAATGTGTGGTCTGATTACGAATTATTACCAGATTTCTGTAGTTTTTATATCTTAGCTTGCACAATGTCTAGGGCAGTTGTATACGTCTTGACAGGCAGGTGTCGACCTCGAAGAAGGCCGCGCCCGGGAATATCAGTCAGTTGTTCAATGGGAGAAAAGCATGTTCAAATCATCGATATCGCGCCGGATGGTCGTGAAAGCCGCCGCCTGCCTCGCGCTTGCCGCGACATCATTCACGGCGCTGCCCGCTTATGCGGAAACCACCCTCGAACAGGCCAAGAAGGACGGCTATATCCGCGTCGGCTTTGCCAACGAGGCGCCGTTCGGTTACGCCACGCCTGACGGCAAGCTGACCGGCGAAGCGCCGGAAGTTGCCAAGGCGGTACTCGCCAAGATGGGTATCGCGCAGGTTGACGGCGTGCTGACCGAGTTCGGCTCGCTTATCCCAGGTCTCAAGGCCGGCCGCTTCGATATCATCGCCGCCGGCATGTTCATCAATCCGAAGCGCTGCGCCGAGATCAATTTCTCCGAGCCGTCCTACGGCATCGGTCAGGCCATGCTGGTGGCAAAAGGCAATCCGAAGGGCGTGAAGGACTTTTCCAGCATCAAGGAAAACCCGGATCTCAAGCTCGCCGTGATGGCCGGCGCCGTCGAGGGCGGCTATGCCAAGGACGCTGGTGTCGCCGCCGGGCAGATCGTTGCCTTGCCCGACCAGTCCAGTCTGGTCGCCGCCGTCCAGTCGGGCCGTGCCGACGCTGCCGCGCTAACCGCTCTTTCGATCGCCGACATGGCCAAGAAGGCCGACGGCGTCGAATCGACCAAGCCGTTCGGCGAGGTTGCCGGCAAGTCGGTGAAAGGCCATGGCGGCTTCGGCTTCCGCAAGGAAGATACCGACCTGCAGGAGGCGTTCAACGCCGAGCTGAAGACGTTCCTCGGTTCGCCGGAGCACATCGCGCTGGTCGAGCCGCTCGGCTTCGGCAAGGACTACCTGCC
The DNA here is from genome assembly GCF_055811075.1 of Mesorhizobium sp. WSM4820. Classification (NCBI taxonomy): domain Bacteria; kingdom Pseudomonadati; phylum Pseudomonadota; class Alphaproteobacteria; order Hyphomicrobiales; family Phyllobacteriaceae; genus Mesorhizobium; species Mesorhizobium sp. WSM4820. Next base: position 81,663 of record NZ_JBVVQN010000020.1, read on the forward strand.
CAACAAGACCACCGCGGAGCTTTGCGCGGGCAAATAGGTTCCCAACTGCTGGCGGCGCGAAAGCGCCGCCCCTTTTTCCTGGGGGAATCCGCATGGGAATCCGTACGCTCGTTGCCATGCTGGTCGTCGCGCTTGTCGTGATCGGTGCCTTGGCAACGCAGGAATCTTACAAAGTGTTTATGCCGGGGCTGCTGCAAGGCGCGGTCCTGACGATCGAGATCGCTATCCTCGGCAGCCTGCTGGCAATCGTCATGGGCGTGCTGGCGGCGCTGGCAAGGATGTATGGCCCGGCGCCGCTCAAATGGCTGGCCACGGTCTATGTCGAGATCTTCCGCGGCACCTCGGCGCTGGTGCAATTGTTTTGGCTGTTTTTTGTGCTGCCGCAATTCGGTGTCACGCTCAACGCATTTCTGGTTGCTGTCCTGGCGCTCGGCCTGAACGTTGGTGCTTACGGATCGGAAGTCGTGCGCGGCGCGATCCAGTCCGTCGCCCGCGGACAGTGGGAGGCGTCTACCGCATTGAACATGAGCCGCCCACAGATGCTGCGCCGGATCATCCTGCCGCAGGCTTTCGTCGCCATGATCCCGCCTTGGGGCAATCTGTTCATCGAGCTTTTGAAATCGACAGCGCTGGTCTCGCTGATCACGCTCTCGGACCTCGCCTTCAAGGCGCAGCAAATGAACCAGAACACGTTCAAGACCATTCCGATCTTCACCCTCGTCCTGCTGATGTACTTGGCAATGTCGCTGGTCGTGACCATTGGCATGCGGCTTCTCGAAAGGCGGGCTTCGCTCGGATTGGCGCGGGGGAAGGCAGCATGATCTGGGACTGGGCATTTGCTTTTGAAATCCTGCCGGTGCTCGCCAGCGCTGCCATCGTTTCCATCGAGGCGACGCTGATCGGGTTTGCGCTTGCCGCCTCGCTTGGCCTGGTGCTGGCGGTGGTCCGCATCGCCGTGCCGTGGACCGGCTGGACGATTTCGGTGCTGGTCGAACTGATCCGGTCGACCCCGTTGCTGATCCAGATATTCTTTCTCTATTTCGTCTTTCCGAAATTCGGTGTCGTGCTCGACGCCTTCACCGCCGGGGTGCTTGCCATCGGTATCCACTACGCTGCCTATTGTTCCGAGGTCTATCGCGCCGGTTTCGACAACATCCATCGCGGCCAGTGGGAAGCCTCGGTCGCCCTCAATCTGTCAGCCTGGACGACGTTCCGCGACATCATCATTCCGCAGGCGATCCCGCCGATCGTTCCGGCGCTCGGCAACTATCTGGTTGCCTTGTTCAAGGAGACGCCATTGCTTTCCGCAATCGCCGTGCTGGAGCTGATGCAGACCGCCAAGATCATCGGCTCCGAAACCTTCCGCTACACTGAGCCGATGACGCTGGTCGGCCTGTTCTTCCTTGCCATGAGCCTGGTTTCTGCCGCGCTCATTCGCTCCCTCGAAGGCTTGCTCAACCGGAGGACCATGCGATGACGGAACAACCGATGGTCCGCTTCGACAATGTTTCGAAACGCTACGGCGCGCTGACCGTTCTCGACGGGCTCAATCTGGACATAGCACGCGGCGAGAAGGTTTCTATCATCGGGCCGTCCGGCTCCGGCAAGACCACGGTGCTGCGCATGTTGATGACGCTGGAGACGATCAATGACGGCGTCATCTGGGTCGAAGGCGAGCCGCTCACCCACATGGAGAGGAACGGCAAGCTTGTTCCCGCCGATCTCGCGCACATCCGCAAGATCCGCGCCAAGATCGGCATGGTGTTCCAGTCGTTCAACCTGTTCCCGCACATGACGGCGATGCAGAACTGCATCGAGGCGCCGATAACCGTGCTCGGCATGAAGCGGGCCGATGCCGAGGCGCGTGCGGCCGAGCTGCTCGACATGGTCGGCCTGTCGGAGAAGAAGGACCACTATCCCTCGCAGCTTTCCGGCGGCCAGCAGCAGCGTGTCGCCATCGCCCGCGCTTGCGCCATGCGGCCCAAGATCATGCTGTTCGACGAGGTGACCTCGGCACTCGACCCCGAACTCGTCGGCGAGGTGCTTGAAGTCATCCGAAAACTCGGCAGGGAACATGACCTCACCATGCTGATGGTCACCCACCAGATGGGATTTGCCAAGGAATTCTCCGATCGCGTCTGCTTTTTCCATGCCGGCAAGATCTGCGAGCAGGGGCCGCCAAACGAGTTGTTCGGCGCCCCCAAGAACGAGCGGACGCGGCAGTTCCTGCACGCTGTCCTGGAGGCTGGATGACGCTTGAGACCGATGCCGCGCCCCTGGCCGCGACCGCCGCACCGCCGCGCCCGCTCTCGGCGCGGGAGCGGTTCGAGCGTATCTACCGGATATTGCGCGACCGCATCTGCCTGCTCGACTATGCGCCCGGCAGCCATCTCTCCGAGGAAGAGCTTGCCCAGGAATTCCAGATCAGCCGCACGCCGGTTCGCCGTGTCCTGGCGCGCCTCGAATCCGAGGGTCTGGTTCAATCCGTCCATGGCGTCGGCACGATCGTCACCGACGTCGACATCGAGGAATTGCAGCAGGTCTATCACTTGCGCCTGGAGCTGGCGCTCCTCGTCGGCAAGCTTTCGCCGATCCCGCGCACGGCGGACGACCTCGACCGGATCAGGGCACTCATCGCGCGCTGCGATTCCGATGTGCTCAATCCCGACCAGCGCGCTTTCCTGCGCCTCAACATGGATTTTTTCTACGAGCTCACCGCGATGACCGGCAACCAGCCGCTGCGCGAGATCAGCGAGCGCCTGTATTTTCAGGTCGCGCGCGTCGTCCTAAAGATGATGCCGCAGTTGGGCCTGGTCGAGGAGTTCACTGCGTTCCGCCGGGAAATGGAAGAGGTGCTTGCCGCCGCCGAGATCGGCGACTGGGAGTCGATCGGGCACATCAGGCGAGCTCATATCTCGATGAGCTTTCGCCGCATGATGCGTCATGCAGGCGAGGTCAACCTCTCCGGCGGAACTCTTTAATTCACGTTTGACCTGGCGCACGCCCGGGTCACGACCGGTGGGCACCGCTTCGTCGGCCGGCGACCAGCTTCATCCAGGGCGCAAAATGGAAGGCGCTCATCAGCAGGTACATCATCGCCATTTCGTTCAGCGGCGACGCATCTTGCGCCGCGCAGATCATGTCAGCATCACCGGTAACGGCCGTCAGCAGCGCCATGATTGCGAAGGTGGGCGCGGCCGCCAGCGATAGCCAGTCGGCCGCGCCACGGGCGGCGACTTCGTCGCTTGGGAAATCGGCAGATCCGCTGCCTTCGGGCGGCATCTTCTGGTCAGGGTGGAGTGTCATCGAGACGTCATCCCTTTTCGACACGGCGCGCTGGTTGTTGGTGCTGAGATAGATTAGGACCGGACATCGAAAGGTGAGAGTGACAAGTGTGACGGGATTCCGATGGACTCGCTGATCACCGCTGCAGCGCGCGCCCTTGCGACGGGTGATCCCCTTGGCGCTTTGAAGCGGGTCGCCCTGCGTGAGGATGCGCCTGCGCTTGCGCTGCGCGGCATCGCGATGGCGCAGCTCGGCGATCTCGTCCGAGCAAAGGCTCTTCTCAAAAGTGCTGCGCGCGCCTTCGGTCCGAAAGAGGCAGTGGCCCGCGCGAGGTGCGTCGTCGCCGAAGCCGAGATCGCGCTCGTCTCGCGCGACCTCGGCTGGCCGGCGAAGGCACTCGACGCCGCGCGGTCGACGCTTGAAAAGCACGGCGACCACGTCAATGCCGCGCATGCGCGCAATCTCGAAGCGCGGCGCCTGCTCCTGATCGGACGCCTCGATGAGGCCGAGAGCAGGCTCGCCGGCTTCGACCCGACGACGCTCCCACCCGCGTCGAGGGCCGCCCACGAGCTGGTGATTGCGGGGGTCGCGCTACGCCGCCTCCGGACCAAGGCGGCGCGTGCTGCGCTCGGGCGGGCCGCGCACGCGGCGGGCCAGGCGGACATTCCAGCGCTGACGGCCGAGGTTGAAGGCGCATCCCTGGTGATGGACACGCCCGCGGCGCGCCTGATCGCGCGCGGGGTTGAGCGCCCGCTCCTGCTCGAGGAGGTCGAAGCGCTGCTGGCGTCGGGGGCACTCGTCGTCGACGCCTGCCGCAATATCGTGCGGGACGCCGGCATGATCGTCTCGCTGGCGACGCGCCCGGTCCTGTTCGCGCTTGCGCGTGCGCTGGGCGAAGCCTGGCCCGCAGACGTGCCGCGGAGCACGCTCGTCGCACGCGCCTTCGGCGGCAAGCACGCCGATGAATCGCATCGCGCCCGGTTGCGGGTCGAAGTCGGTCGGCTTCGGGTGGAGTTGCGGTCACTGGCGGATGTGAGCGCGACCAAGCGAGGCTTTGCGCTTAAGCCGCGCCGCCCACGCGATGTCGTGGTGCTGGCGCCGCCCGCCGACGAGCCGCATGCAGCGGTGCTCGCCTTCCTCGCCGACGGCGAGTCGTGGTCGAGCTCGGCGCTCGCAATTGCGCTCGGAGCCAGCTCGCGCACCGTGCAGCGCTCGCTCGAGCAGCTTGCGGCAGCAGGCAAGGTGCAGTCGTTCGGCCGCGGGCGAGCGCGCCGCTGGATGACCCCGCCGGTGCCGGGATTCCCGACAATCTTGTTACTCCCCGGCTCACTGTCGGGTTACTAGTGTCGTGGACAATTCAACAGATCTGAGCCTGGAGGAGAAGCATGAAACGATCTGCAGCCGAAGTCCTGCGCGAATATGGACCCTTTCCGGATGTCGACCAGGTGGCTGGGGTTACGTTCGACGGTCAGCAGGTCTGGTTTGCGTCAGGAGACAGACTGAACGCCCTGGATCCTGCGAGCGGCAAGGTGGTGCGCGCGATCGATGTCGCCGCGCACGCAGGAACGGCCTTCGACGGCCAGCACCTGTTCCAGATCGCCGAAGATCGCATTCAGAAGATCGATCCCAACACTGGCCGCGTGCTCGCCACGATTCCGGCGCCAGGTGGCGGCGGCGACTCCGGACTCGCCTGGGCCGAAGGCTCACTTTGGGTGGGGCAGAATCGCGGTCGCAAAATCCATCAGATCGACCCCCAGACAGGGGCAGTTCTTCGCACAATCGATTCCAACCGTATCGTCACAGGGGTCACCTGGATCGACGGCGAACTCTGGCACGGCACCTGGGAAGGTGACGAGAGCGACGTCAGGCGGATAGATCCTGAAACCGGAAAGGTCCTGGAGAAGCTTGAGATGCCGCCTGGAACAGGCGTGTCGGGGCTCGAGTCCGATGGTGGCGATCAGTTCTTCTGCGGCGGTGGAAACAGCGGCAAGGTGAGAGCCATCCGCCGACCAAGGCGAGGCTCCACGAGCAGTTAACCGAAGCGGCTCGCGGGCCCGCTTTCCGCTTTGACGAACCGTCCGCCGGAGCGGCCATCAACGTGGCGGACCGGATCGCTGGAGCCCTTAAGCGCTGCTGGGCTTGGCGCGGCGTTCGACGATGTAGATGTGGTCGGCCACCAGGACCACATCGCCATGCTGGTTGATCACCTCGCAGCGCTCGATGACGCGACCCGACTCCGGCCGCTTTGGGTCGTCTTGCTTGGCCGAGATGGTGGTGCGAGTCTTGATCGTATCGCCGATGAACACCGGCTTGATGAAGCGCAACCTGTCATAGCCATAGGAGAACGCGACCGGGTTGATGACGCTTGCCGTCAGTCCGACGCCGACCGAGAAGACCAGCGTGCCATGGGCGATGCGCTGGCCGAACGGCGTCGTCTTCATGAACTCGGCGTCCATGTGGTGAGGGAAGAAATCGCCGGTATGGCCGGCATGCACGACGAAGTCGGTCTCGGTGATGGTGCGCCCGCTGGTCATGCGCGACGAGCCGATCTGGTAGTCCTCGAAATAGACAGTCTGCTCCATGTCAGGGCCTCGCCGCGATCGGTGTTGCCGGTGCCGCGCTCGATTGGTACGCGGCCTCGACCAGCGCCATGGTGCTCCAGGCGTCCTCGACGGAACTGACAAGCTCGGCGTCTTCGCCTGAGGCGTAGCGTTGGACATTGGCCATGCGGCCGACGAATGCGTCCGGAAACCATTCGCCGACGAGCGGCACCGTAACCCAGTCTGAGCCGCCCCTGGGACAAATTTCAAGGACATCGGGCTCGCCGCGCGGATAGTCGAGGTTGAGCCCGAGCTTGAGATAGGCGGCGCCCTCGGTTCCGCAGATGCGGAACTCGCAGGCCTGGTGTTTTCGGCCAAATTTATGATCATGATTGATCGACAGTGCACAGCGCACAATATCGCCATAGTCGAGGATCGCGCTGGTGCGGGTTTGCGCAACCTTATGGCCGGGATGACCGAGCGTCCTGGCGTGAACGCCCCTGGGATCGCCGAGCAATTGCCGGATCAGGTCGAGATAATGAATCGAATGCATGGCGATCTCGACGCGCGGCGCCTTCAGCAGGAATTCCCACAGCTGCCAGGGTGTCGCCAGCGCCAGCCAGGCGTCGAAGTCGACGACGTCGCCCAGCCAGCCCCTGGCGATCGCATCCTTCAGCGCCAGCATCATCGGCGCGAAGCGAAGCTGGAAATTCACCGCCGCTTTCAGATTTTTGGCGCGGCAGATTTCGAGGATCTCGGTGGCCTCGCTGAGGTCGCTGCCCATCGGCTTCTGGATCAGCGCTACGGCGCCGTCGGGCAGCGCCCTGAGCACACCGGCATGATGAGCCGGCGGCGTCGCCAGGTCGAAGATGACGCCGTCGATTGACGCAGCCTCCTCGATCGACCGGTAAGCGGTGACGCCCCAGTTGGCCGCGAGTTTTTCCGCCTTGGCGTGGTCGGGATCGAAAAGCCCGGCGACCGGAAAGCCGGCTTTCCGATAGGCCGGGAAATGCGCGTCGCCGACGATCGAGCCGGCGCCGAAAATCACGATCGGCCGCGGCTTCGATGGCTTCGCCCAGGACTGGGAGAGCGAGGCAGGATCGAAAACGCCTTCAGTCATGATGGAAGACTTCGTCCATCGATGCCCACCATTCGCCCTCCTTGCGGGTCGGCAGCGGCTCCTGGCAAGGCATGCACAGCGCCCACCATTCCTTTGTCTTGGGATCGGCGGCCATCTTCGCCATGTCGGCGGCATAGTCGGTGCCGTGGTACTCGAAAGTGCTGAACAAGAGGTGCTCCGGCTCCTTGAGATAGATCGAATAGTTCCTGATGTTGCAGGCGGAAATCATCGCCAGCACTTCAGGCCAGACGGCTGCGTGAAGCCGCACATATTCGGTGACCTTTTCCGGCTTGAGGCCGAGCACCATTGCCATCCGCTGCATGTCCGGCTCCTGTTTCACTATCGTCGTTATGAATGCCGCGATGCGTTGCGTTGCACCGGCGGTGATCTGCCCACTATTTACATGCAAACAAATAATTTACACAATCACCAAGCCGATGGTCCTTTCGGATGCTGACCACGGGGAGTGACTATGGCGGAGGACGAGGACGATGACCGCTATCGCGCGCCGGCGCTCGACAAGGGTCTCGACATCCTTGAGCTTCTGGCCGGCGTCGATGGCGGCCTGACCCAGGCGGAAATCGCCAAAAAGCTCGACCGAAGCCCCAACGAGTTCTACCGCATGCTGGATCGGCTGGTGCGGCGCGGCTACGTCACGCGGCCGGATGGCGACCGTTACTCGCTGACGCTCAAGCTGTTTGGCCTGGCGCATCTGCACGCGCCGGTGCGGCGGCTGGTTTCCTATGCGACGCCGCTGATGCGCGAGCTTGCCGAGGCCTCGCAGCAGGCAAACCAGCTTGTCGTCTTCGACCGCGGTTCTGCCGTGGTGATCGCCCAGCAGGAGGCGCCGGACTATTGGGGCATCTCGATTCGCGTCGGCGCGCATGTCAGCCTGTTCGACACCGGGTCCGGACATGTGCTGCTGGCGTTCCGCTCGCCGGAAGAGCGGCGGATGATGATCTCCGAACATCTGCGCAGCGCCCACAAGCCGCCTCAATCGCCAGACTTCTTTGCCCGTCTCGACCAGATCCGACAACGCGGCTATGAAATGATGGCATCGATGCAGACCGCCGGTGTATTCAACCTGTCGGCACCCGTGCTTGGCTCGGACGGCAGGGCGATCGCCGTGCTGTCGATCCCCTACATAACCTTGATCAACGCACCCAGGGCGCCCGACATTACGAGGACCATAGAACTGTTGCTGGCAGCGGCCGAAAAGCTGTCGCAGCTGGCGGGAGCCGCTGCCAAGCAGGCAACTGATTGAACAATTTCTGCGTGAGATGATTTTGAAACGGCGAAGGAGGAGCGCGCCATCATGATCTTCGATACCCATCTGCATCTGATCGACCAGTCGGCGTTGCGCTACCCTTGGCTCTCCAACGTGCCGGCGCTGAACCGCGATTTCCCGTACGACGAATATTCGGTCCAGGCTCGCCGCGCCGGCATAGAGGGCGCGTTGCACATGGAGGTCGATGTCGATCCAGCCGATATCGAGGCTGAGACCAGTCACGTAAAGGCGCTGTCACACCAGAAGGACAGCTTGCTGCGCGGGGCAATAGCCTCCTGCCGTCTGGAAGAGCCGGGCTTTGCCGCCTATCTCGAGCGCCAGCGCACCGATCCTTTCGTCAGGGGTTTTCGCCGTGTGCTCCACGTCGTGCCGGACGAGCTTTCGGAAGGCGCGCTGTTTCGCGAAAACATCAAGCGGCTTGCCGGCACCAAACTGACCTTCGACCTCGTCGTCCTGCCGCATCAGATCCGCAAGGCGATTGCGCTTGCCGATCTCGCGCCAGACGTGCAGTTCGTGCTCGACCATTGCGGCGTGCCCGACATCAAGGGCAGCAGTGAGCATCCCTGGCGCGAGCATATGGCGGAGATCGCGCGGCGCCCGAACGTCGTCGGCAAAATTTCCGGTGTGGTCGCCTATGCGGACGCTGGATCCTGGACAGTCGAAACGCTGCGTTCCTATGTCGAGCACACCATCCAATGCTTTGGCTGGGACCGGGTCGTGTGGGGCAGCGACTGGCCGGTCTGCACGCTTGGCGGCGGACTAGCCACCTGGATTGCGGCGACACATGCGCTGCTGGCCGGAGCAAGCATCGATGAACGGCAAAAGCTGCTCTCCGCCAATGCGAAGCGGCTGTGGAATTTGTAGAGTAGTTAGCGAACTCCGCCTCAGCTCAGCGCCGAGTGCCGGAGACTCTCCACAAACAGGCGGTTGAGATCGGCGACGACGCGGCCGGCATCGTGCCTTTCGGTCAGGCCGAGATTGATACGATCGGAGGCCGCCTGCTGGAAGGCCATGTAGCCATCGTGGCGTGGCCTGACCCAGGCCCTCTCGAGCGTGGCGCGGGTGTCCTTGTAGAAATTGCCGGCGGCTGCGTTGACGGCGGCATCGTCCCAGGCTGCGGCATGGCCGGGCTGGCCGCCGGCCGACGCATAGGGGCCGCGCTGCACCTCGCGGCTGGCGATCCAGTAGGCAAAGTCGATGGCCTCTTGCGTGGCCTTCGAAAAGGCCGACACGGCAATGCCGGTTCCGCCGAGCGCCGACCCGACTACACCGGCGTCGCCGGCAGGCGGAATGTCGGCGAAGGCAAGGCGGCTGCTGCGGAATCCGGCGATGGCATAGGAAACGTAGCCGTAGATCAGCGGCGCGCAGGCGATCCGCGTGCCGGAGCTGGCCATCTCCTCCAGGACGCCGATCGGGTCCATGCCAAGGCAGGTCGGATCGACAAGAGCCGCGATCTCACGCATCATCTCGAAAACGCGGCCGCCGATGTCAGGGTTTATGTGGTCGCCAGGCTCTTCGACGGCGGGCCTGCCAAGATTGCCGGCAAGCGTGTAGAACACCATCAGCGAATGCGGCGGCCTGAGCGGCAGCAGCACGCGCCCTTGCCGCGCCAGGTCGAGCACCTCGGACCAGTTCGCCGGCGCGGCGGAAAGCATGTCCGGCCGCCACGCCTGCACCTGGCTGGCCGTGTCGATCGGAAACGCCCACTGCCGGCCTTGCCAGTTGTAGCTAGGATAGGACTGGCCGACGCTGCCTGCCGCCAGTGCCGCGCGTTCCTCTCCACGCCCCACAACGTCGAGCGGCGCCAGACAAGTCTCGGCGGTGATCTGGCCGACATGCGGATGATCGATGACGATCAAATCGTAGGCACGGGCCAGGTCCTCGACCGGAAACGATTCGAAATCCTGCAGCGAGCGCTTGTCCCATTCGATGGTGACGCCGGTCTGCTGCTTCCACAGTCCCGAACAGGCGACCATCGGGTCGTAGCCGCGCGGATGGCTCCAGGTCATGCCTTTGAGCGTCACGTCGCTCACAGCCCGAATTCTTCGCGGATCTTTGCGCTGTGCTCGCCGATCCGCGGCGCCGCCCGCTCGACCTTGGCGCGGACGCCATCGACCCGCAGAGGCGAACGCGTGGTGAGGATCGAGACGTGATCCTCGCGCGTCACTGTCTGCAGCATGTCGAGCACCTGAAAACCTTCGCTGGCCATCATTTCCGGCCAGGTCAGCACCCTGGCGCACCAGATGTCGGCGGGCTCGAGGATGGCAAGCCATTCGTCGACCGTCTTCGTCGCGATTTTTTGCGCAATGATCGCCTTGATCTCGTCGCGGGCGGTGAACCAGGTCGACGGCTGATCGCGATAGGGCGCAAGCTGTTCGAGTTCCAATAGGTCGGCCAGCTTCGGGATCGGCGTCATGGCAATGGCCAGATAGCCGTCCTTGGCCGGATAGACGCCGTAAGGCGCCGACAGATAGGCATGGGCGCTGCGGAACGCCGATCGCCGTGGCAGGCGGCGTCCGTCATTGAGATGCGTGGTCAGCACCTCGAACTGGAAGTCGACCAGCGCTTCGAGCAGGCTGGTCTCGACATGGCTGCCGGTGCCGGTCAGGCCGCGCCGCACCAGTGCGGCAAGGATGCCTTGCGTGGCGGCGGCGCCGGCCAGCATGTCGGCAATCGCCAGGCCGAACGGCACCGGTCCCTGGTCCTCGTCGCCGTTCAGCCACATCACGCCGGAACGCGCCTGCGCCAGCAGGTCCTGCCCGGGCCGCTTGACCCAGGGGCCTTCCTCGCCATAGCCGCTGATCGAGGCATAGACCAGGCGTGGATTGATCTTGCGCACCGCCTCGTAGTCAAGGCCAAGGCGCTCGATGACGCCGGGCCGGAAATTCTGGATCAGCACGTCGGCCTTGGCCAGCAGGCTGCGCAGCGCCGCCAGATCGGCCTCGTCCTTGAGGTCGATGGCAAAGCTTTCCTTGGCCCGGTTGATGGCGTGGAAGATGGTGGAATCGCCGCCGATCTCGGTGTCGCTGAGATAGAGCCGGCGCGACAGGTCACCGCCATCGGGGCGCTCGATCTTGATGACGCGGGCGCCGAGGTCGAGCAGCCGCAGCGAGCAGTAGGGCCCGGACAGGAACTGGCTCAGGTCGACGACGACGAGCCCGGTCAGCGGCAATTCAGCAATGGCAGCCATCGCCTATGTCTCCGTCTTGCCGGCGAAATCGGCCGGATTCCGGCACTTCACCGTCTACAGGTGCTCGCAATAAAGCCAAGCGCCCCTTCACCCTTGAAAACTTCATAGCTGGCGCGGATCAGCCCCATCGCCTTGTATCGGGTTTCGTGTCGAGATTGGATCGCACGATCGGTTCCCTGCGTTGATCTTCTCTAGTGAATAGCATTTTCACATATGGGATTGTGTTTCAAGCGTGAACAAGCGAAATTTGCCGCGATCCGCTGCGGCTGAGTGTCAGCGGAGCAAGGGGGGATTTCGATGCAGGACGCCTGTCTGGTCTTCGTCGGCAGCCTCAACCGCGAGGCGCCTTATTTTCAGGGCGCGCGCGGCGTTGGGCTCGGTGTCTACAGTTTCGACGAAGAGACGCTGGAGACGAGGAAACTGGCCGAGACGGGTGACGTCGACAATCCGACCTTCCTGTCGGTGACGCCGGACGGCTCACATGTCTATGCCAACTCCGAAGTGTTCACCTGGCGCGAAGGCGTGGTCTCGGCCTACCATTTCGACAGGCAAACCGCCGCGCTCTCCTACATCAACAAGCAGCCGACGCTTGGCAGCATCACGGCGCACAACACCGTCACGCGCGACGGGACGAAGCTCCTGGTCGCCAATTACGGCATGGGCGAAGGCGGCCCCGATCGCTCGCTCGTCGTCTATGGATTGCGCGACGATGGCGGCTTGACCGCGCCGTTGTCGAGCGTCGCCCATAGGGGAACTGGTCCCGACGCAGTTCGTCAGGAACGTCCCCATGCCCACAGCGTCACCGAGACGATTGCCGGTGGCGTGACGATGGTCGCCGATCTCGGCATCGATCGGCTTGTCTCGTACCGCATCGGGCCCGACGGCGGCCTGACCAGACTGGCGGAGTCGGCGCTTGCGCCCGGCGCCGGGCCACGTCACGTGGCGCTGCATCCGGGCGGGCGCTTCGTATTCGTCATGAACGAACTGGATTCGACGGTCGTCTCGCTTGCGCTGGACGAAGCGTCGGGCAGGCTCACCGAGATCGACACGAAGCCGGCCGTGCCGGCCGCGGCGCGCGACGGCAATCATTGCGCCGACATCCAGATATCGCCCGACGGCCGCTTCCTCTATGGCTCCAACCGCGGCCATGACAGTGTCGTGGTGTTTTCCGTCGACCAGCAGACGGGCACGCTTGCGCTGGTCGACCATGCGCCGTGCGGGGGCGCTACGCCGCGCAATCTGGCACTGACGCCCTCGGGTCGCCATCTCTTCTCGGCCAACCAGAACGCCGACCGCATCTCGATTTTCGCACGCGATGCGGCCACGGGTCGGCTGGCCGACACCGGGCGGTTTATCGATATCGGCACGCCGATGTGCGTGAAGATCGTGCGTTGAAAGCCTTGCTCTCCTTCCAGCAGCGAGGGCGTGCACAGTCCTGTGATTTCGGCTGAGCCATCAGCGTGGTAGCTTGCAGTCGTTCCGCTGCGGAGCCGCAATGCGTACCAAGCTCCTAGAAATCACCCTTGCTATGCTGGTGCTGGTCGGCGGCCTTCCAGCCGGCCATGCGCAAGTGGCCGAACGGCCGTCGCCTTCGGGCGGCGTTCTGTCGCTGCTCCCGCCGCCCCAGGTCTCAGATCATTCGATCGTGATCGCGGGACGCACGCTCAACTATCAGGCAAGGGCCGGCACGCTGTCGTTGCTATCCGGCAAGGGCGACGTCACCGCGGAAATCTTTCATGTCGCCTACACGCTGCGTCCCGAGCCAAGCCGGGAACCTGATCCCCGCCGCCCGATCACTTTCGTATTCAACGGTGGTCCCGGAGCGGCTTCCGCCTATCTGCATCTTGGCGCGCTTGGTCCACGCGTGATGGCGACAGCGGCCGATGGAAGTTTTCTCCCACCGCCGCAGCGGCTTTTGGACAACCCGAACACCTGGCTCGACATGACCGACTTGGTCTTTGTCGATCCCGTCGGAACCGGTTACAGCCGCGAAGCATCCGGCACCGAGGCACGCAGCTTCTGGGGCGTCAATCAGGACGCCGCCGCGATGGGCGCCTTCATCCGGCTCTATCTGGCACAGGCGGGCCGCACAGCGTCGCCGGTGTTTCTTGCCGGCGAAAGCTATGGCGGGTTTCGGGCGGCACTGCTTGCCAAGACGCTCCAGGATGATATCGGCATCAGCCCTCGCGGCATCGTGCTCATCTCGCCGGCGCTCGAATTCACGCTCGTGCGGCCCGACGAGTTCCAGCCGCTTCACTGGGCGCTTGAGCTGCCGTCGCTGGCGGCGGTGCGCCTGCGCAGCCAAAGCGTCACCGGTTCCGAACTGCGGGAGCGGTTGGCCGATGTCGAACGCTATGCGCTTGGCGACTATCTCGTCGCGCTTGCCAGCGGGCTCGAACAGGGCGGGCGTCTGGCGAGCCCGCGCGTTGCTGAAATCACCGGCCTGCCGCTCGAACTCGTGAAACGAAACTTTGCACGCATTCCCACCGCGCTCTTCGCCAAGGAGTTTGCGCGGGCAAGGGGCAATGTTCTCAGCGTCTATGACGGCACGATCGAAACGGCAGACGTTGCCCCGGAAAGTCCAAGGCCCAGCGGCCCTGATCCGGTGCTCGACCGAAGCGTGCCGGCGCTCACTTCCGCCTTTGTCAGCTATGTCAGGGAGGAACTGAAATTCCGTACCGATCTAAGCTATCGGCTTCTCAACCGTGAAATCAGCGGAAATTGGGATTACGGGACGAGCCCGACGCGTCAGGGCTATACCGGCGTGATGGATGACCTTCAGCAGGCGCGCGCGCTAAATCCCGGCCTCGGCGTTTTGATCGTCAACGGCTACACCGACCTGGTGACACCTTATCTGGTGTCACGCTATCTTGTCGGCCAGGTTCCTTCGCTTCCCGGCGCAACGCCTATCCGCCTTGAACTGCTGGAAGGCGGCCACATGATGTATTTCAGGCCGGAGAGCCGGCGCGCGCTGAGAGAGGCCGCGTCCGAGCTTTACCAAGCGCCGAAATGAGCGCGTAAAAGAGACAAATCCGCCTCGTCGCATGAGAGGCGGATGACGCAACACGAACCGGCGAGGCGAACAAGTCGATGACATCTCAGCCTGCAGAACTGACCTGGCTCAACCCGCCACCGCATCATGCCTTCGGCGACAGCACCGTGCATGTTCGGACTGGCAAGGAAACCGATTTCTGGCGCGAGACTTTTTATGACTTCTGGCGTGACAATGGCCACTTCCTTCACCGGCAGGTCGAGGGCGATTTCAGCGCCGAGGTCACCGTCAAGGGGGACTACAAGGTGCTCTATGATCAGGCCGGTTTGATGGTCCGGCTGAGCGAGACGCATTGGGTCAAGGCCGGCATCGAGTTCACCGACGGGCTCGCCTATTTTTCCGTCGTCGTCACCAATGATGCTTCCGACTGGTCGTTGGTCAGCATCCCGGCCGGTCCGGACGGAGTCAGGATCCGGCTGACCCGCCATGCCGAGACAATCCGCGTTCAGTATCGCGATGCCTCCGACCATCGCTGGAAGCCGGTGCGGCTCGCATACTTCCCGCCCTCGAAAACAGTCGAGGTCGGCATGATGTGCTGTTCGCCGCAACGCGAAGGTTTCGAAGTCACATTCAGCGATTTTTCAGTCGGCCCGGCGATCTCGAGGGAACTCCACGACTGACGCGTCCTGTCACCGGACCGGGGCGACGCTTCACAGCAGTATCGTTCCGACAGCCGAATTGCGGTCGAAGAAGCTAGAGGGCATTCGCCTCATCCCGGTCGAACTTGAAATCGGCGGGAAGGCGGCCGCGGAAGGCGCGAAGCCGCTTCAGCAATTCCTCGCGCGCAGGTTTGCGCGCGACGCCGAGTTCTCGGGCATCGGCGACATGGATCTCAATCTCATCGCCTTCCCTGAGTTCGAGGGCCTCGACCACAACGGCGGGAAGACGGATGGCGAGGCTGTTGCCCCACCTGGCGACCTTCATCACACTCTCCTATGCATGCATATGCGCCATGGTTGGGCGCTGCCCGGGCGGCCGACCTTCTGGCCGGCCGATCCAGTAGCATCCGTCAGCCCGGATGCTTGAAAGTTTCGCCAAACCAGTTCCGCCACTTGGGCTCGCCCTCGGCGGCGCGCTGCTCGGCGTCGTCGCCATAAAGATACAGGGCCATGCTGGCATTTGCGCTGCCATCGATATCATAGGTTCCGATCAGGGCAATGCCGGGAGCAGGCGCAGTCAGGCGCAGCGCGATGAAGCGCTGCTTGTCGTCCTGCCGCACGCGTTCGACTATGCCAGATAGTCTCTCCGGCTGCTGCGGGCCATTCCGCTGCTCGCCGACATTTGCGCCGGCCAGTCCGAGCGTCTCGGTAAGTTGCCTCCAAATCGAGAGTTGGTCGGCCTTCGTGCTGGCCATGACGCTGAAGCTGGCGGCGTTTTCGCCAGCGAAGTGCGAAAGGTAAATGCGCAGCACCTCGAAAAAGCCGGGCCAGCCGCTCTCGAACCCTTCCAACTGATCATCCCAATCGTCGGTCGAGGCAAACAGCGAATGGACCATGCGGACGACGCAACGATCACCCGACCGGCTGGTCACGGTGATCTCCGTTGCGACAGGCGGCGCGCCTTCGCTCCAGTCGCGTTCGACATAGCCGAAACGGAACGGCGGCTCCCAAATCGTCACTTCGCCGGTGGACGCGCCATTGGGACCGAAGTCGAAATGAAGCCTGCCGCCGACATGCTCGTCGATCGTGGTTTTTGTGAACCAGGCAGTGTTGCCGGGACCCGTCGCAATGGCCCGCCACACCTGCTCGGGTGTGCCGGGCGTGATGAACTCCATCTCGACCCAACGCTTTCCGGTTTCATCTTTCTTGATCGGCATGGGAACTCCTTTCAGGGTTTGGCGTCCTCACAGTCGGGGCCGGGTGCGGTACGACGCCACTACGAGCCGATGCGGCCGCCAAAGCTCAAGCATACTCATTTTCGTATTGACAAAATATTTTGTCAACACGCTGATGGCTGAAAGCGGCTATGGCGCGTCGTCGCCGTGTCGTGTGATCTGAGCGTTCGCAATCGAGCCGAATTCATGAAGAGAGGGCGAACCTGAGACCGCAAAACTCTTAATGCAATGACATTGCAGCGCCTGGCCGTGAGTGTGCCATGGAACAGCCGTTCGGACGTTATTTGCCTGCCGGCCGCCAAACGCAGCGCTGACTTTCCGCCAATGGCATCGAGATTGGATCGAGCGTTGCTTTGATCGCAACAACCTGCGTGTCACCGTAAAAGCCTGATCCAAGCCTGAGGCAGGAGGAGGTTGACCATGGCCAGGATTGTACCCGTGCTCGATCTCAGCCGTCTCGAACAGGGCGCGTCGGAGCGTCGGACCTTTCTGTTCGATCTGCGCACGGCGGCCCGCGATGTCGGCTTCTTCTATCTTAGCGGCCATGGAATTTCGGCTGTGGAGATCGACGAGGTGCTCGACGCCTCGCGGCGGTTCTTTGCCTTGCCGGAAGCCGACAAGCTGGCCATAGAAATGGTCAAGTCCCCGCAATTCCGCGGCTACACGCGCACCGGTGGCGAACTGACCAGGGGCAAGGCCGATTGGCGCGAACAGCTCGACATCGGCGTCGAGCGTCGACCCATACCAAAGGGGCCGGGCATTCCTGCCTGGACGCGGCTGCAAGGGCCGAACCAATGGCCTTCGGCCCTGCCGCAACTCAAGCCGGCACTGCTGGCATGGCAGACCAGGGCGACGGCGGTGGCAGTCCGCCTGCTGAAGGCCTTCGCGCTGTCGCTCGACCAGGCCGAGGATGCTTTCGATCCGATCTATAGCGGTGAGCCCAACCATCGCATGAAGATCGTGCGCTATCCCGGACGCGACGCAACCGGCGGCGACCAGGGCGTCGGCGCACACAAGGACGGCGGTTTCCTGACGCTCCTGCTTCAGGACGACAACAAGGGGCTGCAGGTCGAATATGACGGAAGCTGGGTGAATGTGGATCCGATCCCCGGAACGCTGGTGCTCAACATCGGCGAACTCCTCGAACTGGCATCGAACGGCTATCTCAGGGCAACGGTTCACCGTGTCGTGACGCCGCCGGCCGGTGTCGAGCGGATTTCCGTTCCGTTTTTCTTCAGCGCCCGGCTCGATGCGACGATCCCGCTGCTGACCCTGCCTGAAGAACTGGCTGCCGAGGCGCGTGGACCGGCGAGCGATCCGGACAATCCGCTGTTTCGCGACGTCGGCACCAACGTGCTGAAAAGTCGCCTGCGCTCGCATCCTGACGTGGCGCGCCGGCACTATGCCGATCTGCCAGAGACAAGGGTTGAGACAAGGGCGTCACCCGTCTGAAGTGGTCAGAGCACATAGAACAGGAATTTTCGTCGTCCCGCCGGCTTTTGGAATTTTGTTCGTCGCCAACCCGCTCAAACAAGCTCAAACAGGTAACACCGTTCGGCGGTTTCCTCCCATCCGCTGAACGGTGTTCCCCTCTGAAGGTGTAAACCTTCTTTTGGCCGGGCCGTATTCGAGCCCGGCCATTTTTTTCCGCGCTCCCTTGGCGAAGGCGCCAGAGCCGATTCTTCAAAAAGCGCGTCATAAGGAATTCACGCGACGCGCTTTAAGTTCTTTGTTTTTATGCATGTCGTCATCCCAAAACCGCTGCGCACTTTTGGGCGAAATGCGTTAGCTTCCCGCCAACGACAATCCACGGGCGCGTTCGCACAGCAGGGCAAGCAATTCGCTGCGCCGCGCTTCCGGTGTGTCGACCGGCAACACGAAGCAAAGAGTCTTGTTGATGGCGCCGTAGCTATCGCGGATGGGCGCGGCCATGCACCACGTGAAGCGGTCGGCGAGGGCGACGGTCTCGCTGAAACCTTGCCGGCGGGCCAAGGCGACATCGCTGAAGAATTCGGCTGGCGCAATGACGCGGCCGTCGGGCAGCTTGTAGTCGCCAGGCGGGATGAAGTCCTTCAGCTCTTCCTCGCTCATATGGCCGAGCAGGAGCCGCCCGGACGCCGTCCACGGGATCGGCACCTCGACCCCGACATCGCTTGAAATCCGGAACGGGCCGGAAGAATCACGGCAATCGAGAACGATGTATTTGTTCCCGCGCAGGCCGCACAACTGCACGGTCTCGCCGGTTTCCGCCGCCATCTTGTCCAGCGTCTCGATAATGCGCCGGTAGTGGGCGTTGTGATGCGAGTAGGCCCAGCCGAACAGATGCATAGCCCGACCGAAATAGACGTAGCCTTCCGTCCCGACGTTTTCGAGCATTTCGGCTTCGAGCAGGCTGTTGACGATTTCGTAAGTGGTCGAACGCGGTGCGCCGATCATCTTGGCGATGTCGCCGACGCGCATCGGCGCGCGGTGCCGCAAAAGCGCTTCCAGCAGCATGATGACGCGGTCGATGCCGCGGCGGCGTTCGCCATTGCGCGGCTCGGCGCCAGCTTCCGTTTCGATCAGACCAGTAGCTCCATCGCTCATGTCGGCCGCATCCGCGTAAAAATCAATTCGGCCCTCGTCTCAAGACGCTTGAAAGATGTCAAGGCTCAGTCTAGCATCCCATTTGTCTGATATACAGACCCATTGTCTGAAATATCAGACAATAACGAGCCAGGCGCAGAACGTTCTGACGAGAAAAACAGGCGGTTTCCGGATGCGGCAACCGGCGGGTTTTCTCGTCCGGACCCCGCACGTCCAGGCATAACCTCAGAAGGGAACAATCATGACGAAATCATCGTTTTTCGCATCCGCCAGCGCCCTTTGCCTCGGTCTCCTACTAAGCCTCGGCACCGGTTCGCAGGCCAATGCGGCCGCCAAATGCATCAAGGGCGACCGCAAGGCGCCGTACACGATCGGCTGGGCCAACATTTATTCAGTGCCGACCTGGATGAAGCAGACACAGGGCACGATCGAAGCCGAGGTCGAGACCCTGAAGAAGCAGGGGCTGGTCGACAAGCTTGTCGTAACCGACGCCCAGGGCGACGCAAACGTCCAGATCCAGCAGATCCAGTCGATGATCGATTCCGACGTTGACGCCATCATCCTGATTGCCGGCTCGTCGACCGCGCCGGCGCGTGTGCTGGCGGATGCCTGCGCCAAGGGCATCGCCATCATCAACTTCGACAGCCTCGTCGACACGGACCAGGTGACCGCCAAGGTCAACACCGATTCCGCCCAGTGGGGCGATCAGGCGGCCAAGTTCCTGATCGACGCGATCGGCGGCAAGGGCAAGATCCTCATCCTCAACGGCCCAGCCGGCGTTTCGGTCAGCGACGATCGGCGCAAAGGCGCTGACGCGGCGCTCAAGGCCCATCCTGACGTGACGGTCCTTGCCGAGACCAATACACCCTACAATGTCGCGCCTGCACAGGAAGCCGTCACCAGCCTGCTGTTCGCCAATCCCGAGATCGACGGGATACTGTCGCTCGGCGGCGCCTTGTCGGCGGGCGCGGTGCTCGCCCTCGACAAGCAGGGCCGCGAACAAGTGCCGATCACCGGCGAGAATGCCCGCCAATTCCTCGAACTCTGGAAGGAAAAGGGCCTCAAGAGCTGGGCAACCATGCAGCCGAACTGGCTCGGCGCTTTCGCCACCTACACCGCCGTCCAGGCGCTGGAAGGCAAGGATGTGCCGGCTTTTGTCAAGATCCCGCTGCCGGTGATCGACAATTCCAATATCGATCAGTACCTCGCACGGGCGGCCGACTTTCCGGCCGACGGCTATATCTATTCGCCCTACGACGAGGAGTTGTTCAAGAAACTTCTGGCTGAGCAATAAGCCTGAAAGGTCGCAGAAAGTGCTGGCCACGGCTCCGCTTCTTGCCGCGCGGGGGGTGTCGAAGTCCTTCTTCGGCAATCCCGTCCTGCGCGATGTTTCCATCGCTCTCCAGCCGGGCCGCGTGCATGCGCTGCTCGGCGAGAACGGCGCCGGAAAGTCGACGCTGATCAACCTTTTGTCCGGTGCCTTGCGCCCGGACGGCGGGGCGATCGAGGTCGATGGGCGCCCGGTGTCGCGCATGAGCCCTGCCTATGCGCAACAGGCAGGGATTGCCGTCGTCCAGCAGGAACTCAGCCTGACGGCCAGCCTCTCCATCGCCGAGAACATCGGCCTTGGCGCCTATCCGCGCCGGTTCGGTTTGCTCGACTATCCCGAACTCGCAGTGCGGGCCAGGGCAGCATGCGATCTTGTCGGACTTCACGAACCGCTCTCGATGCCGGTCGGACAATTGTCGCTTGGCCGCCGGCAGATGGTGGAGATCGCCAAGGCGCTTTACCGCCGGCCGCGCGTGCTCATTCTCGACGAACCCACTTCGTCGCTTTCGGCAACCGAAACGAAAGTCCTGACGGACCTGTTGGAGAGGCTGCGCGGCGAGGGCATCGCCATTCTCTACATTTCGCACCGGCTGAACGAAGTCATGGCGCTGTGCCAGCACGTCACCGTCCTGAAGGACGGCACCTGCACGGCGGACCGCACCCTGGAAGGAACCGACGCCAGAGGACTGGTACGGCTGATGGTCGGGCGCGACCCCGGCGACCTCTTTCCGCATTGGCAGCCTTCGGCATCGGCTGCCAACGCCATTTCGGTTCGCAATTTTTCGGCCGGCCTGATGCGCGACGTCGATCTCGACATCAGGACGGGTGAGGTGCTTGGCATCGGAGGCCTGGTCGGGCAAGGGCAGGAAGATTTGTTGCTCGGCCTCTACGGTGCCATTCCGGCCAGGACGGCATCCGCGATCGTTAAGGGGGCTTCGGGTTTGCCCAGCGGTGTGCCGAAAGCCAACGCGCTTGGCCTCGCCTATGTCCCGGCCGACCGCAAGCGCGAGGGCCTGCACCTGATCCATTCCATCATCACCAACATGATGCTGCCCGCTTTCGCAAGACTGCCGGCGCTGAAGCTGCGCAGCCGCCGTGCCGAGCGCGAGACGGCAAGAGGTCTCGCTGCCCAGCTTGGTATCAAGGGCGACCTCGACCGGCCGGCGCAGGCCCTCTCGGGCGGCAACCAGCAGAAGGTCGCGCTGGCGAAATGGATGCCGCACGACCCGCTTGTGCTTCTCCTCAATGACCCGACGCGCGGCGTCGATGTCGAGACCAAGCGCGAAATCTACATGATGCTTCGCAACTTCGCCGCCGCCGGCAAGGCGGTCGTGCTGCTCAGTTCCGACACACCCGAACTGGTGCACCTTTGCGACCGCGTCGCGGTGGTCCGGGAGGGTCACATCGTTGCCATGCTCGAGCGCGGCGCGCTGAGCGAGGAAGCGATCGTTTCCGCCGCGATGGGCGCCGAACAGCGAAAGGTGGCGGCGTGAATACGGTGGCTCCCTCAGGGCAAGCCGGCGCTCTCTACTGGCCGGTTCAACTGCGCCGCAATGTCGGCGTGCGCAGCCTGTTCGCCGTGGTTATGGCGTTCCTCGTCGCCTATGGCTTCCTCTTTCCTGGCCTCTTGACCGCTTCCGGCTTCGCCAAATTCACCCAGAGCTGGTTTCCGCTGGCGCTGGTCGCCATGGCCCAGGCGATCCTCATGCTCACTGGTGGCATCAGCCTGGCGATCGGCGCAATGGTCAGCCTGGGCGCGGTGATCGCCGCGACGACGATGACCGGGCCGCTGGGCGTAGCCGGCGGTGCCGCTGCGGTGGCGCTGACCGGTGTCGGCATCGGTGCCGCAACCGGGTTCATTGTCGTGAAACTTCGGTTGCCGGCGATCGTGGTGACGCTCGCCGGCTCCTTCATCATCGGCGGTGCTGCGCTGCTCATCCTGCCGAGACCCGGCGGCGCCATTCCGGAATGGCTGTCGGACCTGCTTGCCGGCAACACGCCCGCAGCCTTCGTGCTGCTGATGCTCATAGTCCTTCTGTGGAAGCTCTATCTCGCCACGCCGCTTGGTTTGAGCCTCTATGCTGCCGGCGAGAATCCCGTCGGCGCCTATCGCTCCGGCGTGCCGGTCGATGGCGCACGGATAGCGGCTTACGCGATCAGTGGCCTGCTTTGCACAGGCGCCGGTCTGTTCGTTGCCGCGCAAACGGGTTCGGGTGATCCGGTCATCGGCACGGCCTTCACGCTGAATTCCATCGCCGCCGCCGTGCTCGGCGGCATCGGCTTCCTCGGCGGTCAAGGCACGATGCGCGGCGCTCTTGCCGGCAGCCTGCTGCTCAGCCTGATGATCAGTGTGATGTTCTTCCTCGGCTTCACGCCGGTCGCCCAGTATGTCGCACAAGGCCTCATCATCATCGGGGCGGTCGCCACCCCGCAATTCCGCAAGGTGCAGCAATGACAGCATGGAAAGAGAGCGCAGGCGGCAGGCGCGCCCTGACAATCCTGCGCAGCCGGCCTTTTCTCACCGTTGCCATCGTTGCCGCGGTGTGGATCGTCGCGAGCTTCGTTTCGCGTGGCTTCGGCGCCTATGGCCATTTGCGCTATCTGGTCGAACTGGCCGCGGTAATTGGCCTGGTTGCGGCGGGCCAGACCTTCGTGGTGATTGCCGGTGGCATCGACCTTTCCGTCGCGGCTATCGTCACAGTGAGCGCCGTCAGCCTGCCGCTGCTGTCGTGGCAGGGGGATCCGACCGGGCTCACCGCCGTCCTTGCCGTCCTTGCGTTGACGACGACAATCGGTCTGGTGAACGGGCTGGGCGTGGCGCTGTTGCGCGTCCATCCGATGATCATGACCCTGGCCATGGCGACATTCCTGCAGGGTCTGCTGATCATCATCGCCGGCGGCAGCGCCGTGACCGCCGAAAACCCGCTGGTCCGCTGGCTCGGCAATGCGCGGCCGGCCGGTATTCCCGCAGGTGTGCTCTTGTGGGTGGCCGTCTCCGTGATCGTTCTGGCCGCAATGCATGCCACATCCTTTGGCGCACGGCTCTTCGCCATGGGCGCCAATCCGCTCGCCGCGGCACTGTCGGGGGTTCCAGTAACCTCGACGACGCTGGCGGTCTACGGCATCAGCGGCTTCAATTCAGGGCTTGCGGGCGTGCTGGTGCTCGGCATGAACGGGCAAGGCTATGTCGGGATCGGCGATCCCTATCTGCTCGCCTCGATTGCGGCCGTGGTGCTCGGCGGCACCTCGATCCTCGGCGGGCTCGGCACCTATGCCGGCACCATCCCCGGCGCCATCCTGCTGGTCACGATTACGGCTCTCATAACCGTCGTCAACGCATCGCCGGGCTGGCGCAGCATCCTGTTCGGTTCGCTGATCCTGGGGCTGCTGCTTCTCTCAGGCAGGGAGCAGGCCCGCCGATGACATATCGTCAAGCCGGTAGATGCGCCTTGCGTTGCCGAAGAACAGCGCCGTCTGCTCGTCTGCGGAAAGCTCCCCGGCAATGGCCTTGAAGCTGTCATATACTGCATCGAACGACGCGTGCAGACCGGCCACCGGGAAGTCACTGCCGAACATCGCTCGCCGCGTGCCGAAACAGTCGATGCAATGCATGACAACCGGCTTCAGGCTGTCGAGCGTCCAGTCATGATCGTAGGCGACCAGATCCGATATCTTGATGGCGACGTTGTCACACTGGGACAAACGCCGAACCCCTTCGCGCCACGCCCGCATTCCGTCGGCGTCGCGATCGATCGGGCTGCCGCAGTGGTTGAGAACGAACTGCTGGTTCGGATAGGCCGCTGCAAGGCGCGCTGCACCGGCGAGCTGGCGCGGAAACACCATCAGGTCGAAAACCAGCCGGTGGCCGGCAAGCAGCGCCAGGCCGGCGCGCCAGGCCGGATCGTTCATGATGTCATCACGGGCAGCGAAACGGCGGGCGGGATCGGGATCCCAGCTCAGTATGTCGCGCACGCCGACGACACGGTCGAATGCCGCCTGCGCCTCGACCAGCGCCGGCGCTTGGCGGTTCGCCAGCGGGACGTGAACGACGTAGCGGGCGGCCGCGCCCCGCGACTTGTCGAGCGTTTCAAGCCATCGCGTTTCGCCGACGCAGTCATCCCCGGCCCAACCGGCCTCGACATGGACGGCGGCGACGACATTGTGCCGGCTGGCGTCGCGCAAATAGTCCTCAGGAAGATAGTTTCGCCGCAAGGGGCCCAGCTCGCCCAGGCCGCCGCGTTCGCCAGCCGTTGTGGCGAGCCAGGGATGGCGGCCGAGGCCGAGATCCCAAAGATGATGGTGGGCATCGATGATCGGTCCGGAGTAAGGCTTTGGCACGCATCTCTCTCATGCTGTGGCCGGCATCGGAAATCGAACCGGACTTCATCCTGCGAAGGCGAAAGGACTAGCATCGGATGACCGAAAACTCACCCGTACTGTCGCTCGCGACCCCTGAAAATTTCCTGCTCGACGATCGCATCCGCGGCGTGCCGCCCGGCACCTTCGGGCTGGACAGCAGCCTTGTCGCATCTGAGCGCTGGCATCCGGCTGACGGGCGCATGTCGTTGCCGGTGTTGACCCTCGACGAGGAGGCCTTCATCGCCAATAGTGATCTGTTTCTGCGCTACGCGCGCGAACAGGGCGCCATGATCGCGCCGCATGCCAAAACCCCGATGGCGCCAGACCTTGCTCGATCGTTGGTAGAAGCCGGAGCATGGAGCACGACCGTCGCGGATATTAGGCAGGCCGCAGTGATGCTCAGGGCCGGCCTCACACGGCTGATCATCGCCAACGAGGTTGGTGGATCAGGCGGTGCGAACCGGCTCGCGGCGCTGGTTGGCGCCTGGCCAGGCGTCGAGCTCTTCGTCTTCGCCGACTCGATCGCCGCCGTGAATGCGCTTGCCGAAGCCTGGCGGGCCAATGCGACGCTGCCGCCGTTGCGCGTGATCGTCGACCTCGGTGCGGGGAGGGCAGGCGCGCGGACCACGACGCAAGCCGAGGCGATCGCCGATGCAGTTGATGCGGCCGGCGGACGGCTGCTGATCGCCGGCGTCGCAGCCTACGAAGGTGCCGCGGCGCAACCCGATCCTGGCCGCACTGATGCGGCGATCTCGGCTCTGCTGGCGATGACCGCCGACATGTTCCTGCGGCTGCGCGCCCGCGTCGGCGGCGACGTGCCGCTGGTCGTCACGGCCGGCGGCTCTGTGTTCTTCGACAAAGTGGTCGCAGCACTTTCGCCCACCGTTTCCAGGGACAGCAATGCGACGCTGGTGTTGCGCAGCGGCGCCATCTTCTTCCACGACCATGGCATCTATGACCGCTCGCTTGTTGCACTCGATGCCCGCAAGGGTTTTGCGGTCGGCGGCGTCGGTGCTTCCGCACGAAATTCGTTTCGTCCGGCTTTGCGCCTGTGGGCCGAGGTGCTGTCGCGGCCGGAGGCCGGCCTTGCGATATGCGGCATGGGCATGCGCGACGTGTCGTTCGATCAGGGCTTTCCGATGGTGCTCGCGGTCTTCCGGGCCGGGAAGCCGCTGCCGATACCACGCGCCGAGGTCTTCAAGCTCAACGACCAGCACGCCTTCCTGACAATCGCGCCGGGCGACGACATTGCCGTTGGCGACGTCGTTGAATTCGGCATCTCCCATCCCTGCACCTGCCTCGATCGCTATCGCGTGATCTTCGGCGTCGACGCGGCCGGGCATGTCCGCCACGCCTTTCCCACCTATTTCGGCTGACCGGAGCTTGCGGCGGCCCCAAAGAAACCTCGAAAGGATCCGATATGATCAAGTATTTCCAGTCCGGCTCCCGCATGTCGCAGGCGGTCGTCTATGGCGGCCTCGTCCACATCGCAGGCCAGGTAGCCGACAATCGCAAGGCCGGCATCGAAGACCAGACCAGCGATGTGCTCTCAAAGATCGAGGCGCTTTTGGTCGAGGCCGGCAGCAGCAAGTCAAAGCTTGTGGCGGTCAACGTCTTCCTGCCGCAGATCGGCGACTTCGACGCTATGAACAGCGTCTACGATGCCTGGGTGGATCCTCAACGCCTGCCGGCGCGGGCCTGCGTCGAGGCGCGTCTCGCCGATCCCGACCTCCGCATCGAGGTCACCGCGATCGCCGCCGCCTGAGTTGCCGCCATGCACACCGGCCTCACCCATACGCTCGACTTCGACCGGGACGGCAAGACATCAGGTTATCTCAGCATTCCGTTCTCGATAGACCGTTCGCCCTATTTCCAGGTCAAGGTCCCGATCTGCCTCATACGCAACGGTGAAGGCCCGTCGCTGCTTCTGATGGCCGGCAATCACGGTGACGAATATGAGGGCGAGCTGTCGCTGGCAAAGCTGATCCGCCGGCTCGATCCCAAGCGGCTCAAGGGCCGCGTCACCGTCCTGCCGATGGCGAACGCACCGGCGGTCATGGCCGCCAAACGCTGTTCGCCGCTCGATGGCGGCAATCTCAACCGCGCCTTTCCCGGCGATCCGTCGGGCGCGCCGACAAGCCGGCTTGCCAATTTCCTGGAGACGGAACTGTTTCCCCGCCACGACGTCATCTTCGATATTCATTCGGGCGGCACCTCGATGGAGCATCTTCCCACGGCGCTCGTCGAGCGCAATAGCGATCCCGACCGCCACAGGCGCGGGGTGGAGCTGATGCGGACGCTCGGCATGCCGTATGGGTTCGTGGCCGACAATGGTCAGGCCTCGCCGACCTCGCTGGGCGCAGCCCGCCGGGCCGGTGCCATTGGCGTCAGCGGCGAGTTCGGCGGCGGCGGCACCGCAACAGTCGATACGATGGCGATTACCGCTCGCGCGATCGACAATCTGATGGTCGCCGTCGGCGTGGTCGAGGCGCCGGTTCTTTCGCCGGAGTCAAAGCCTTCGACGCCGACGCGACTGCTCTCGCTTTCCCGGCACGGTCAGGGCCTGTACGCCACCCGCCGCGGCTGGTTCGAACCCGCCGTCAGGCTCGGCGACGGCGTGAGCGCCGGACAATTGGCCGGCTGGTATCACGACCTCGAGCGGCTCGATCTCGCCGAGGAGGCCCTGCATTTCGCCGAAAGCGGTATCGTACTTTCGCGCCGGCTGCACACGATGTGCGAGGCAGGAGATTGCCTTTTGCAGATCGCCGAACCGGTGGAAGGCTGACAGGGAAACCAACCGGCGTTTGCTCACGGCGCCATTGCAGAAAACTGAGGATATTTCATGCAGCTTTCGATGTGGACCTACCCCTGGGATGTCCAGGATCTGGGCTTGGAGACAGTCGAACGCGATCTCGTCGAGCGCGCCAGGCTCAACATGATCAGTCTCGCGACCTCCTATCATGCCGGTCGCTTCCTGCAGCCGCGCAGCCCACGCCGCAAAGCCTATTTCCCGGAGGACGGCACGATCTACTTCAAGCCAACCGCCGCCCGATGGGCCGATCTCGTGATCCAGCCGAAGGTGGCCGAAATGATCACGGAAGGTGGCGACGTTCTGGCCGAACTTATCCAACGGCGCGAGGCAGGCGGCCTCCAGGTGTCGTGCTGGACGGTCTGCCTGCACAATACCCGCCTCGGCATGCTTTATCCGCAGGCCGTCACCCGCAACGCCTTTGGCGATCCCAATTATTACAATCTGTGCCCGTCGCATCCGGATGCGCGCGCTTATGTCCGCGCGCTCGTGGCCGACGTTACGCACACTTATAAGCCGGACAGAATCGAACTTGAAAGCCCGTCCTTCATGGGCTTTGCCCATGAATACCATCATGAGAAGGATGGTGTCGGGCTGACGCCGGAAGACGACTTTCTTCTGTCGCTGTGCTTCTGTCCGTCCTGCCTCGCCCGCGCCGCTTGTGCCGGTATCGAAGGCCAGGCGGCGCGTGACCTCGTCAAGCAGTGGATTGCCGAGGCGTGCGAGCGCGCGGTGCCTGAACGGCGCTTTCCAGAGTTTCCCGCAAGTGGCCTCGACACCTTTTTGCCCTGGCCGCATCTCCACGCCTATCTGTTGTGGCGGTTCGAGCCGGTGACCAGTCTTGTCGCCGAACTGCGCGAGGTTGCCGATCCGGGGACCCGTGTCCTCGTCATCGACCTGCGAGACGGCTGGCTCGGCGGCTGCGATCTGGCAGCGCTCGGCAAGGTTTGCGACGGGGCGATCCTTTGTGCCTACGACATGCAGGCCGGCGACGTGACGGGCCTTATGGCGGCTGGCCGCACCGCGCTCGGGGCAGAGAAATTCCTCGGCGCCGG
This sequence comes from Mesorhizobium sp. WSM4820, assembly GCF_055811075.1. Lineage (NCBI taxonomy): Bacteria > Pseudomonadati > Pseudomonadota > Alphaproteobacteria > Hyphomicrobiales > Phyllobacteriaceae > Mesorhizobium > Mesorhizobium sp. WSM4820. Next base: position 110,110 of record NZ_JBVVQN010000020.1, read on the forward strand.
CTACCGGCTCTTTTATCCGGAAATGGCAGGCCCTGAAATTCTCGCCGCCAAGGTGAAGCCGGCGCTGGCGCCGGACGTCGACGGTATCAATTTTTACAATTACGGCCTTGTCCCCGCCGCACGACTCGATTGGGTGCGTGCAGCACGACCTGGCTGAACAAAACGATCCGTGTGCCGCAGTCGAAAGCGCGTCGCGGCTGAATGGATTCATGCGAGGCGCTTTAAGTCATTGTTATGCATGACAGCGCTGTCCTGCCTCGCGACCTGTCATTTCCCTCGGCTCCATCACCTCGTGCTATCCAGGCCGGGCTGACGCGCAGCGAGAGGATGGACGCGATCGCTGGCCTCGTTCTGAACCTGGCAGCCCTTAGCAAACACCCTGCTCGGAGATTGAGGGGGCTGCCAGACCGACGATAGCCCGGTGTTTCGCCAGGCAGCGCATGACACGGCGCTTCAGCGCGTGTGCCGCACAAGATAGGGTTCGACCAAGGCGCGTATGTCCGCAGCGGGTTCCGCTTCGCCGGCGGCGCGCAGCGCCCGTTCGTAGCGTGCATAGTCGTCGACCGCGCCTTCAAAATCACCGCGCGACAGCCGCTCCCTGATCAGCGCCTTGCAGACGGGGCCGGCATCCGGATAGAGGTCCAACGCCCTCAAATAGATCGAGCGCGCTTCCTGGGTGTTGCCGGATGTCTCCAGCCGCTGGCCGATCCGCAATCCAAGATCGACCAGATCGCGACGCACTTTTTCAGCGGCGGCGAACGACCAGAAGCTGGCTCGCTCGTGCAGAAACAGCGGACCGGGGAATGCGAGGAAGAGCGCTTCCGCTTCCGGTCGCAGCCCGGCTGCCTCGCCATTGGCTGTCGTCACGGATTTGAGCCGTGCATCCCAGTCGGCGAGGTCGACCCAGACCTTGTCCGACGCGAGGCGAAGCTTGCCTTCGCGCTGAACGATGAGGTCGGTCCGCCCGAGCAGCTTGCGCAGCCGATGCAGCGCCTGCTCGCATGCCGCCCGCGCCTGGTCACCGTCGAGGTCGGGCCACAGCCAGTCCTGAACGGTCTCCAGCGAGCAGGTGTTGTCTTTCGAGATCGCCAGTACCCGCAGGATGTCGAGAGCCTTCGTCGGTGGCTTGGCGCCGAGATTAAGAGGGTTTCCATCGAGTTCGAGCCGAAAGCCTCCGAGGACGTGGACCTTGAGCGGCCATGGCCAGGCCGTGGGCCGCCGTTGCGGCGCGTCCAATCGGCGTTCCCGGATAAGCGACCGGCAAAGCTTGGGCTCGATGCCGCGCTCAAGCGCATCGCCAAGCAGATCGGCGAGCAATTCCGGAACGTTGAGGAGTACCATTGGCCAGCTGACGTCGCGCAGCGCCTCCATGAAGACCTTCAGCCGATCGCCGTAGCGTGGACCCTGGTCCCACAGGCTCTCCAGCGCGGCCGCTGCAAGAATGCATATCTCGGTCCGTTTGCGAGCGCCGCCATCCAGCCGCGGCAGCAGGTCGCTGAGAAGCGCAGCGGCTTCGCGAGGCTTCCTGTCCGCCAGCAGCACCTGGAACTTCGTGATGCAGTGGGCCCAGCGCTCGACCATGGGCTCGTTGGCGGCCTCGCTCGCCGCCATGAAGCGCTCGCAATCCTCATAGGCTGCCGCGAAATCGCCTTGCCTGGCATGAAGCGCGGCACAGCAATTGGCGACGATGGCGACCTGTGTGCTGAAACGGCTGTCGGCGATCTCGGCCAGGCGCTCGACCACCTGATCGAGCTCGGCAAAGTCGTTGCGGAACTTCATCTGCATCTGAAGATGATACAGGCCACCGAACTCCACACCCTTGAGCGACTCGCGCTCACCGATGGCGATCGCCTCCCGCAACGCCGCTTCGGCCGACGGGTAGGGAAAACCCCGTCTCTTATACGGGAAGTAACGGCCACTCTTGGCGCCAAACTCAACCAGCCACATGCCGAGCACCCAAGGCAGCACCTCCTTGTCGCTCAAATCCTCGACAACGCTGTCGACGGCCTTGGTGAACAGATCGGCCCGCATGACCGATACCGAATGCTCGATCAGCGTTTCGCTGGCAAGCAGACGCAATCCGCTTGGGTCGTGCTCGGGATTCCGGGTCAGCCGCTCCAGCAGTTCGGTTTCCAGCGCTTGCCCGGCCGGGCTGTTGCGGTAGTAGTCGTCGCCGAAGTTCAGCGCCCGCACCATGCCGATGCGCACCAGCATCGCTTCCTCGGAAGGCAGTTCCGGCAGGCCGCGCTCGATGATCTCGAACGCCCGGCGGGTCCAGGCCGAAAGACCCTCATAGGTGCGCCAACTGTCCGTCTTGACCAGAACCGCGCGCGACACCGCAAGACACAGACCGCGCAGATCGTCGGCCGCGCCAAAGGCATGCCATGCCTTCGACAGCCAGTGCTCTGCCGCGGCGTCGTTCGGCATGTGGGCCACGCCCAGCCAATAGAAATGCCAGCCGTTCATGAACGCTTCCGGCAACCGGCCGGCCCATTCGATGAAGGTCGTTCGATGTCCCTGCGCCAGCACGGTCTCCGCCCGGCTCAGCATGAGCCCGCTCGCCTGGTCCCAATCCTCTGCCTGCAAGGCGAGGTGTATGGCTTCGTCATGACGACCGGCGTCGGCGAGCACCTTCGCCGCCCTTTGTTTGAGCGACTTCTGCTCTTCTGCCGTCACCCGCTGCGCGAAGCGTCGGTCGAGGAAATCCCGCAAGAGGTCGTGCAGGTGGAAAACGTCGCGGCTGTTTTCCGTTCGCGTGACCAGCAACTGCCGCCTGTAGAGCCTGTCGAGCAGCTTGCCCGCTTCGCTCGACCCGATCATCACGTCCGCCAGTTCGGCGCTGATTTCGGGCAGCAGATTGAGTTTCAGCAGCATGTCCTGGTCGGCGGCGGGAAGGGAAAGGAAGAAATGGCGGCCGAGAACGTCCGACAGGGCATTCTGCCCGCCGGGTGCTGTCCCGGTCGTGTCATCAGGGCCGACCGCCGAGCCGTGATCGGCGAGGAGAACCAGCCCGATCGCCCAGCCGCGCGCCGCTTCGACATCGACTGGAACGGCGCCGTTCCTCGACCGCAGCTTGACGAAATCGCGCGCTTCCGCTGTTGAGAATTCGAGCGCCAACCTGTCTACGATGGCCATCTGGCCCTTGAGAACGAGGTCGCCCAGTTCCTCCTGAGGCAGCGTGCGCGAGACGCAGATGCAGCGGACCGTGTCAGGAAGTTCACGGAACATCACCGAAAGCACCGCCCGGAATTCGGGCGTGTCGGCGTCCTGCAAATCGTCGAGGACCAGAATGGTGCCGGGCTTCAACCGCGCGAAGTAGGCTCTGAAGAAGCGCCTGGCGAATTCCTTCGGCTGCTCGGCATACTCGACGCCGAACACCGGCATGTCTCCAACCGCGGGTGAGGCGAGTGACTGCGCCAGATATTGAAAGAAGCGCGCGATATCCTGGTCGCCCTCGTCGATGCGGAACCACACATGCGATGCCGCGACGCTTTCGAGGTAGTCGATGACCGCCGTCGTCTTGCCGTAGCCGGCCGGCGCAGCCACCCAGCAGACGCTCGAACGCGATTTTTGACCGATCGCTTCGAGAACGCGGTTCCGCCTCAATATCCTGGCGCTGCGCGGCGCCGCCAGCTTGGCGATCCGGCCTGTGCCCGAGGGCGGGCGCCTCGCATCGGCGTCAATGGCGTCTAGGGCGGTCATCGGGGCTCCCGCTCGACCAATCATCGGGCGTCGGGTCGTGCCGTGATGACCGTCCCGCCGCCCAGATTGACCTTAGGGTAGCGCAATCGTGCGACAATTCGTAGGGGCTTCGCAGATCAAGCGGCAACGGCCTGTTTGCAAGCGTCGACCGGATGCCTGCGCGACCTCGAAATCAGGCAGCAGACGCGGCCGCATCGCGAGCGGCAATGGGCGACCGGTGAATCCCGCATTCCATCTTCGACAGTCCGCTCCAGCGGCCCGCGCGCGGATTGTCCGCGCTGCCGCACGCGACCGTGCACGGCGCGCAGCCGATCGAGAGGTAGCCTTTTTCGAGGAGCGGATGCCGGGGAAGATTATAGCGATCGAGATAGGCCTCGATCTGTTGGCGGGTGAAGCGGGCAAGCGGATCGACCTTCAGGCGTCCGTCAGTTTCCTCGAGCGTCGGAACATCCGCGCGAAGCCCGCCATGATATCGCTTGCGACCGGAAATCCAGGCCTTGAAGCCGGTCAGCGTATTTTCGAGCGGCAGAACCTTGCGGATCTGGCAGCACCGGTCCGGATCGCGGCGGTGCAGCGATCCAGCGCCGTCGAGCGCCCGCAAGACATCCGTTTGAGGCGTGACGACGCGCAGATCGGTGAGGCCGAGCAGAGCCGTCAACTGCGCGCGATAGGCGATCGTTTCCGAAAACAGCTTTCCTGTGTCGAGCGTGATGATGGGGAGCGAACGGTCGATCGAGGCCGCCATGTGCAGCAGCACCGCGGATTCCGCGCCAAACGAGGACACGAGCGCTATGTTTCCGCAAAACACCTCGCTGACGAGCGGCGCCAGCAGGTCGGGTCCGTCGAGATGGTTCAGCTCTGCGATGACGGCTTCATACATGGCGGTTCGGCCGATCAAAAACGGTGGTGGCGTGACGAAGCCGCATCATAGCTTCGCCACGAAATCGAGGAGCGCCTGGCGGTCGGTCTCGTCCAGGTCGAAGAAGCGGTCGCGCACGATCTGCGCCGTGCCGCCATGGGCGAAGACGGCATCGCTCAGCGTTGTCGCGCGGCCGTCGTGCAGGTAGCGGTGGCGCAGGCGGATGCCGACGAGTGGTGCGGTCCGCCATTCGGCGCCGATGGCATCGCCCTGGACGATCTTGTCGTCCAGCGCCGGCCCCATGTCGTGCAGCAAAAGGTCGGAGTACAGCTCAACTTCGCCGTTGCTGCCCTCCAGCGCCGGCACATGGCATTTGGCGCAGCCGATCGAGGCGAAAAGCCGTCCGCCATGGCTGCCAAGCATCGCGCCTTGGCTCGATGAGGGTGATGCCGCCCGGAAGGTCGCCGAGAACGGGATCAGCGCAGCATAGGCCAGGGCCGCCGACAGAGCCATCCCGACGAAACCGACGCCGATCAGGCGCCAGGCGCCGCCGGCCTCTCCGAGCCGTCCGACCCGGGTGGTGATGCCGAGCGCGATCATCACCATCAGGAACAGGAACTGGTCGACATCGAGGATGACGCGGCGCAGTTGCGGATTGAGGGTTATCTCCGAATTGAGCATCACCACGCCGATGAACGCGACGATGAACCACGGGAACGGGATAGGTGCGGCCTCTTGCGCCTTGTGACGGCTACGAAACACCAGGCTGGCGGCCAGCAGAAGCGGGACGAGCATCAGGACTTTGCTGAGCTTGACCAGCGTTGCGGTGTTCAGCGCGTCGTCGGAAATGGCGAAGGAGGCGCCGTAGACCTGCGCCAGCTCGAAAATGCTCGCCCCGACGAACACGCCATAGAGGCGGTCATCGAGATGCTGCAGCCAACCGCCCAGGAACATGACCGGATAGGCGAGCAACGCCACGGTGCCGCTCAGTGTGATCAAGGCGATGGCGATGCCGGCGCTCTGGTCGCGTGCACGCACGAGCGCGGCCATCGAGAGGATCGCCGCGGCGCCGCAGACGGCGCTGCCGACCGCGACCAGCAGCGCGATCTCGGCGTCGAGCCTGAACAGCTTGCGCGCAATGGCGTAGAGCAGCGTCAGCACCAGGATCAGCTCGATGGCCGCCACTGCGAGCGGCATGAACCCCAGATCCAGGAACAGCCGCGTCGTGATACGGAAGCCGACCAGCACCACGGCGAGTCGCAGCAGATAGCGCTTGGTGAAGTCGAGCCCCGGGCGCAAGGCGTCCGGACAGGCGAAGCTGCTGCCGATCAGCAGCCCGAAGAGCATGGCGACCAGGATCGGGTTGCGCGACAGCGGCTCGCCCAGTCCGCCGGCGATCCAGCCGGCCGCAAGGGCGAGTGCCGCAGCAACGATGACGCCAGGCAGGACCGGGCGCATTTTTTCCGGCGCATGGGAGAGTGTCAGGGCGAGGCTCATGGCTTTGCCCCATCGGGCAGGCGGAGCGCTCGCAGATAAGAGGCGACCGCGTCGATCTGTGCGGAACCCTGCTCGATCGGCTGCGCGCCGGCCTGGCGGCTGGGCGTCGCGCTGGTGATACCGAGTTCGTTTGCGAACGCGTTCGCCACCATATCCTCAAGGGTGGCGATATCAGCCTTCCAACCGTATCGGCCGACCCGCGATGCGCCTTGGGAGTCGACGACATGATGGGCGCGGCCTTTGATGCCGTCGCCCTTGCTGACCGCCTGCGCTTCGATGACGCTGTCGGGTATTTCGTCGATCCCGGCGATGCCGTAGAGAGCGAGCGGCATACGCAGCGAAATCACATTGGCCTGGCTTGGCATTGCCGCCGACACGATCGCCACCCCATCACGCAAGGCATGGCGCCTGGCGACCGGACTGTTGGGATGATCGATCGGAACCGTGCGGCCAGAGCCCGGATCCATATGGGCTATTCTGCGCGCAAAGTGGCCTTCATCGACGCTGGCGCCGCCAGGGCCGGGATGGCAGGCCACGCAGGACGCTGCATTGAACAATGGGCCGAGGCCCATCCGCGGCGTGAAATCGGTCTGGAACGACTTTTTTCCGCGCGCCGCAAGATTGGCGTCGGCGGCAGCGCTCTGTGTCTCCTGCGTCGCTGCCGCCGCGCCGTGCTCATCGAAGGTCCCAACCTCGACGAGCGCCCCTTCGTGGCCCGGAAATCCCGGAACCTCGCCGCCAATCGTTATCCAGATATGCTGTGCGTCCGCCGACGTCGCGATCGCGCGAAGGCGATCGGCTCCCAAAGGGCCGAGCCCTGGAACCTCGATCGTCGCGCGTGCGAGAAGCCGGCCGTCCTGGCTCACGCGCAGCAGTGAACCGTCGCCGCGGTTGGCGACAAACAGATCGGACCCGCCAGCGAGTGTCGTGTGGCTCGAAAACCGCGGATTGGCGATCTCGGGAATTGCGGCGGCGACATCGACCGGACGGTCGAATTCCGGCAGCGAGATCGTGCGGGTCTCGGCGACCGTGAAATGCCGCCGATCGTCCTCCAGTTCAAGCAGCACCAGCCGGTCACGCCCCGGATCGGCGATGTAGAGAGCGCGGTCCGGGTTCCACTTGAAGGCGAGGCCGATGACGCCGGGATCGTGGCTGATGCCCCGGCCGGTGCTTACCGTGCCCTGGCCGGTGCTGACCGTGCCCGGCCCGGCCAAGCCGTCGACACCATCCTGGACGTGGATTTGAACCACGCCGCCATCCGCGGTGACCGCGGCGAACACGGCAAAGCCGCTGCCGTCGGGCGAGGGACCGAGAAACGCCGTTCCGAGCGCGCCCGTCTGCATTCCGCCCGATGTCAGCTGGCCGCTTGCCTGATAATTCAGCAGCTTGCCAAGCCAGCCGCTGGGCTGTGCTTTCGGCGCCTGCTCGCGATCGGTATGCCGGCCGGCGAACACGCCGCCGGCCTCGCGGCTTGGCGCGTTGGCGAGCGGCGCACCGTCGGGGTCGACGACGGTGACGCTGCCCTCGCCAGCCAGTCCGTTCGGCGCGTTGGCGATCCAGGGTCTTCCGAAGGCGTTGTTGATCGAAATGTATCGCGGTCCGGATACGGCTGCGAGGCGCGCGGTTCGAGCTCCGGCATTGTATCGCCGGTTGAGAAACCGTTCGCTCTGCGCCGTGTAGAGTTGCACCCTCGCATCTCCGCCGTTGCCGGCGAGCTCTTGCGGAACGATGATGGTGCCACCAGACTTGCCGGCGCGCGGATCGATGGACAGGATCGCCCCGACCTCAAGCGCTGGATCGTCGGCTGGTGCGCCGAAATTGCTGCCCACGGCGACGAGAACCCTGAGCGGATCGAGCATCCGCCCTTCGCGCGTCGCCATAAGAAATTCCGGATTTCCCGGTATCGGCCCGCCGACATGAAAGCGCCCCACCTCGCGCACGCCGGCCACGTCGGGCAGCCCGACGGCAACGATTCGAGCGTTAAGGCGCCAATCGGGGGTCTGATCTCCCGCGAACGCCCAGCTCGGCAACAGACTGAGAACTATCGCCGCGGCCTTCGACAGCGTCCGGCGGGCCTGATAAGTCCCGACGGAATCTGTTGGGGCAACTGCACGGCTTGCTCGCATCGCCAAGTCTCCAGCGGTCGCAAGCGCGTGCTGACGCCTGCCAAACCACAGGGCAACTTTAGAGCACGCGCACCTACGGATCGCTTACGGCATTCGGCGTGCTGGCTCGCCGAGCATGCTGCTATGATTTGAGGTCAGCTGCCGGCGCGAACGGCCGGTCGTTCAATCGGCCGGAACCCTTTCCACTCCCTCCGCCGGCCTTGCAACGAAGCTGCGCCAACCGCCATAGGCCGAAATGTCGATTGCCTCTGACAACCCGGCGGTCTCGACCAGAAAGCCCTTGGCCGATGTCCCGTCATCGAGCTCGATCGTGCCGATGCCGAGCGGCGGCGGGATCGTAGCCACGAAGCGTCCGAACGCGTCTGGTGAAAGCCGCCAAACCTCGACATCGATCGACGTCCCGTTGCCATCGGCAACACGCACGAGCCCCGGCTTCGGCACGGATTGGCCGGCGAGTGCGTAGAGCTGATAGGAAGCAACCGTCCTGGCGGCTCTGCTCAATCGCGCGCCAAGCGCGCAGAGTTGGCCGTTGAGCGGCATTCCCGACAAATGCGCGCCGACAACCACGAGCTCGATCAGGTCGTCAGTAGGGTCGAAGCTTTTGGCCGTGAAGACAGGCATCGCCCAGCCTGTCGCGCCAAGGCCGAGACCGCTCGCCGCATGCAACTCGCTGGCCAGCGTCGCCGTCAGTGCATCCTTGCCGGCAGCGGCAAGCAAGGTAACGCTCATCGGCAGATCGTCGTCGCGCTTGCCGGTCGGCACGGCGATGCCGCACATGTCGAGCAGATTGACGAAGTTGGTGTAGGTGCCGAGCCGGCTGTTGGTGACGATCGGATCGGCCAAAACAGTTTCCAGCGAATAGTGCGTCGGCGCCGTCGGCACGCAGAAAAGGTCGGCCGATGCGATGACAGGCGCGAGCCTGGCCTTGTGGGCCTGCAGCGCATAGAGGCCTTTGAAAGCATCCGCCGCGGAAAGTTTTCGTGCGCCGCCGATGATTGTGCGCGTCACCGGGTGCATGGCTGCTTCGTTCACGTCCATGAAATCCGCAATCGCCGCATAGCGCTCGGCCACCCAGGCGCCTTCGTAGAGCAGGTTGGCGGTAGCGTAGAAATCGCCGAAGGGAATTTCGATCAGTCGGCAGCCGAGCTGTTCCAGCGTCTGCAGCGCCGTTTCGAATCCCGCCTGCATGGCCGCGTCGCCAAAAAATTCCCGGTCCGCTGTTGCGGGAACCCCGACGGTCAGCACGGGTGGACGCGGACCAAGCGCCGGCGCCGTGATAGCGCGCGAATAAGGATCGACGTCATCTTTGGCCGCCGCCGCCCTGAAGACGCTGTAGGCGTCATCGACGGTGAGCGCGAAGACGGAGACGCAGTCGAGCGTGCGGCAGGCCGGCACCACGCCGGTGGCCGACAGCGCGCCGACGGTCGGCTTCAGCCCGACGATGTTGTTGAGGCCGGCGGGAATACGGCCGGATCCTGCGGTATCGGTGCCGAGCGCGAAAGAAACAATGCCGTGCGCCGTCGCCACGGCCGAGCCGCACGAGGAACCGCCCGGCACCAGTTTCGGATCGATCGCGTTTCGGGGGACCGGATAAGGTGTGCGCACGCCGACGAGGCCGGTGGCGAATTGGTCGAGATTGGTTTTTCCGACGACCAGCGCCCCGGCCGCCCTCAGAAGCGCGACGACGGTGGCGTCTTTCGCCGGCAAGTAGGCATATTCGGCGCAGCCGGCCGTGGTCGGCATTCCGGCAACATCGATGTTGTCCTTGACCGCGAACGGCACGCCCCACAGCGGCTTTGCCACGGGATCGAACCCGCCGAGTGCGTCGGCTTCGGCGAGCAGGTCCGCCCTGCTCGCCAGATGGATGAAGATGCCTGGATCGTCCGCTTTCGCTATGCCCTGAAACACGATTTCAATAATGGTAGCGGCCGACATGCCGGAGGCATAGGCCGCGTGCAGGCTGCCGATATCGAAGCGGATGTCGCTCATTTGGCCTCGTCCAGAATGACCACCGGCAGATTCCACTGGATCAGCACGACGCAGCCGTCTTTCGTCCACACCGAATGCTCGGTCCCGACCGGGTTCAGGATCACGCTTCCCGGAAGATAGTCGCCAGTCTCGTCGCTCTGGGTGCCTTCCAGCACGACGATGGTTTCCAGCCCGACATGGCGATGGCGCGGCACGCCGGCGCCGGGCTGATAGTTCAGGATCGCGACGGAGGGTTCGGCCGGTCCGCCCTTGAGCAGCCAATGCACCGTGATGCCGTCGCGAAAATGCTCGAATGCCAGATCACGCCAGACCCCATGGATGAGAGCCGGGTATGCAATGTTAGGCATCGGCAATTCCTTTGAGCACCTGGTCCGTCATCGCCGTCCAGCCGACGATCGCGCCCTGCGCCCTGATCATGGCCAGTGCGGCCGCCTTGAACTCCGGAAAATAGCTCTCCGTCGCATCCTCCGCCAGCAGGCATTCGTAGCCGCGGTCGTTGGCCTCGCGCATCGTCGTCTGCACGCAGACTTCCGTCGTAACTCCGGCGAAGACGAGCTGCTGCACGCCGAGCCGCTTCAGGTCCTCGCCGAAGCTGGTAGCGTAGAACGCGCCCTTGCCGGGTTTTTCGATGACGATTTCGCCAGGCAGCGGGGCTACCTCGTCGAGGATCGCCGTTCCCGGCTCGCCGACGACCAGCACGCGGCCCATCGGACCGACATCGCCGATTCTGATCGACGGATTGCCGCGATTTCGCTTGGCCGGCGGCAGGTCCGAAAGGTCTGACCTGTGGCACTCCATCGTGTGGATCACCGGCAGGCCGGCGGCGCGAAATCCCTGGATCAGCCTTTTTACCGTCGGCACGATCGCCGCCACCCGGCCGACGTCGTTGCCGAGGCTGGCGCCGAAGCCGCCCGGCTCGGCGAAATCGCGCTGCATGTCGATGACGACCAGCGCCATCGCCTCAGGCTTGAAGGCAAACGGAAACGGCAGCGCGTCGATCTCTGCCATCAGTGATGTCCGGCCATGTGCTCGCCGATCGTCTGGACGCTCGCCTGGGCGATCGGCGTTTCGTAGACCAGCGCGCCGTCGGACATGACGAAGATGCGGTCCGAGAGCTCCAGCAATTCGTCGAGGTCCTCCGACATCAAGAGCACGGCGGCACCAGCGTTGCGTGCCCGCATGATACGGGCGCGGATTTCGGCGACGGCAGAGAAGTCGAGGCCGAAGCAGGGGTTCGACACGATGAGAAGATCGACCTCGCCGGTCAGTTCGCGGGCGAGCACAGCGCGCTGGACGTTGCCGCCGGAGAGCGACGAAATCGGCGAGGCGAGCGAGGCCGTCTTGACCTTGAACTGCTCGACCAAGCGCGTCGCATAGTCCCTGATGGCGCTCATCCTGATCCAGCTTATCGGCTTGCCGGCCTCGTTCAGGTCGAAGGTCCGGAATGCCATGTTTTCCGCCACCGTCATCCTCGGCGCGCAGGCATTGCGCAACGGTTCCTCCGGGATGAAGCGCACATTGAGCGTGCGGGCCTCGGCGCGGCTGGCGCCATAGGGCGATCCCTTCACCAGAACGTCGCCGGCATCACGCGTACGCTGTCCGGCAAGGACTTCTAGAAACTCCTTCTGGCCGTTGCCGGAAATGCCGGCGACACCGACGATCTCGCCGGACTTCACATCGAGCTCGCCGATATTGATGGTCTTCAGGCCGGTGCGGTCGGGCGCCTTCAGCGCCTTCACCGTCAGGATTTGCCTGGCGCCGACCGGCACTGGAGCGCGGCTGTCGAGCGCGGCGATCGGCTGGTCACCGACCATCATCGCCGCCATCTGCTTGTGAGACAGTTCCGATACTTTCCCCGTTCCTGTCAGTCTGCCCTTGCGCAACACAGTGATGTCGTCGGCAAACGCCGTCACCTCGTGGAACTTGTGCGAGATCATCAGCACGGTGAGGTCGCCCGCCTTGGTCATGCCGCGCACGAGGCCCAGCACTTCCTGCGCCTCGCCGGGGGTTAGCACCGACGTCGGCTCATCCAGCACTAGAAAACTGCGGCCGAGATAAAGCTGCTTGATGATTTCGAGCTTCTGTTTCTCGCCGGCGGCGAGTTCGGCCACTTTGACGTCGAGCGGCAGCTTGAACGGCATCCGCTCCATGAACTGGGCAAGTGCGGCGCGCTCCTTGCGCCAGTCGATAATTCCCGGCACCTTTTCGCGGGAAATGACCAGGTTCTCCGCACCTGTCAGCGACGGGACCAGGGTAAAATGCTGGTAGACCATGCCGAGGCCGAGCGCCGAGGCGTCCTTCGGACCGGCGATCCCGATCTCGCGGCCGTCGACCAGAATGTCGCCGGCGGTCGGGTGATAAAAGCCCATGATGCATTTGACCAGCGTCGACTTGCCCGCGCCGTTTTCGCCAAGCAGCGCATGAAACGATCCCGCCGGCACCTTGATCGAGACGTCGTCCAGCGCGGTGAAGGCGCCGAAACGCATGCTCATGCCGATCGTCTCGACGCCAACCGCTCTTTTGCCGCGATCACTCATGATCGAACCTCATGGCAACTGGGCGACGAAGGACGCCGAATTGGACACCGCGCCGAACACGCCGCCTTGCATCTTGATCATCTTGATCGCAGCGAGATGGTTGCCGTAGTCGGTCGCCCCGCAGCAATCCTCCAGCATCACGCATTCGAAGCCGCGGTCGTTGGCTTCGCGCATCGTCGTATGCACGCAGACGTCGGTGGTGATGCCGGTCAGCACGATGTTTTCGATGCCGCGCTGGTTGAGGATCAGTTCCAGGTCGGTGGCGCAGAACGAGCCCTTTCCCGGCTTGTCGATGATCGGCTCGCCTTCGGCCGGATAGAGGTCGGGGATGATGTCCCAGCCCGGCTCGCCGCGCACCAGGATGCGCCCGCAGGGTCCGGGGTCGCCGATGCCGGCATTGATGCGGCGCGAGCGCCAGCGCTTGTTGGCCGGCAGGTCGGCGAGATCGGGCCGGTGGCCCTCTCGCGTATGAATGATGGTGTAGCCCTTCGCCCGCATGGCAGACAGCACCGATCTGATCGGTTCGATCGGCGCCCGCACCAGCGAGAGATCGTAGCCCATATGATCGACATAGCCGCCCGGCCCACAGAAATCGGTCTGCATGTCGATGATGATCAGCGCCGTGTTGTCGGGCCGAAGCTCGCCATTGTAGGGCCATGGATAGGGATCGGCATCGATGTAGCGCTGCGTGACCTCGGCTCTGGCGTTCATTGAGAAAAACTCCAGTCTGGAAACGTCATTTGGTGATCGACAGTTCGCCCGGCGCGCCGGCCAGCGAACGGCTGGGCGACGAGGTGGCGATCATGATGACGAGGGTGAGAATGTAGGGTGCGGCGTAGAACAGATAGTAGCCTTGCGTGACGCCGACCGATTGCAGCGCCGGCCCCAGCGCGCCGGCCCCGCCGAACAGCAGCGCGGCGGCAAAGCAGCCGAGCGGGTTCCAGCGCGCGAAGATGACCAGCGCCACCGCCATCAGCCCCTGGCCCGACGAAATGCCTTCGGTCCAGCTGCCGGGATAGTAGAGCGACAGATAAGCGCCGCCGATGCCGGCCAGCGCGCCGCCGATACCGGTGGCGACGAGGCGCACCGTATTCGGGTTGAGGCCCATGGCGCGCGCGGCATCGGAACTGTCGCCGACCACGCGCAGGATCAGGCCGGCCCGGGTGTTGCGGAAAGCCCACCACAGGAATACGGCAAGTGCTGCGCCGATCAGGAACAGCACATTGATGTTGAGCGCCGCCTGCACCTGCGGAACGTCGGACCAGCCGCCAAACGGGATGGCCGGCAGGTCGGGCGCCGAGGGCTGGATGAACGGTTTGCCGAAGAAGAAGGCGAGACCCGAGCCGAACAGCATCAGCGCAATGCCGATGGCGATGTCGTTAACGCCACGGAATTTGCAGATCCAGCCGTGGAACAGGCCGAAACAAAGACCGGCCGCGGCGGCGGCCAGCAGGCCGAGCCATGGTGAGCCGGTCATCACCGCGACGGCATAGGCGGTCATCGCGCCGAACACCAGTGTGCCTTCGAGACCGAGATTGATGCGCCCCGAACGCTCGGTGATGGCTTCGCCCAGCGACACGAAGATGAAGGGCGTCGACACCCGGATGGCGCCGCCGAGCATGGCGAGCGGAACGCCCCAGAGGCCGATCTCGGCTGCGTCCATCAGGCAGTTCCCTTCAGGAGATCGGGCCTTTTCAAGAGATCGCCCCTCTGCCAGAGGTCGGGATTGAAGGCCTTGAAGCGGCCGTAGAAGGTTTCGCTGAACAGGATGACGACGAAGAGCATGCCCTGCAGCACCAGCACGGTGGCGTCGGGCAGGTCCATGCGGCGCTGGATCAACCCGCCGGAGGCGTCGATGCCGCCAAGCAGGAAGGCGACCGGGATGATGGCGAGCGGATTGTGGCGGGCGAGGAAGGCGACCAGGATACCGGTATACCCATAGCCGGCGGCGAGCGAGGCGTTGGCGCTGCCTTGCACGGCGGCGACTTCGAGCATGCCGGCAAGGCCGGCAAAGCCGCCGGCCAGCGCGGTGAAACCGACAATCAGCGGTCCAACGGCAAGTCCCTGCACCTGGGCTGCCCTGACATTGCCGCCAGCGATGCGGGCGGCGAATCCCCAGCGGGTCTTTTCGATCAGCAGCCAGGACAGAATGCAGGCGATGATGCCGACGACAAGGCCCCAATGCACGTCCATGCCGGGAATGTTGCCGATGCGGTAGGCCTCAGCCAACGGCTCGGTCGACGGTTTGTTGAGCGAGGCGGGATCGCGCAGCGGTCCTTCCACCAGATGGTTCATCAGGGCGATGGCGATATAGGCCATCAAAAGGCTCGATATGGTTTCGTTGACGGCACGGTAGTGGCGTAGCGCGCCGACGGCACCGATCCAGATGCCGCCGGCGGCCAGGCCCGCCACGCCCATGGCAAGAATAACGAAAAAGGCGGGGGCGCCGCTGGCGGCCACGCCCATGGCAGCCGCGGCAACGCCGCCCAGCACGATCGCGCCTTCGCCGCCGATGACGACAAGGCCGAGCCGGGCCGGCAGCGCCACGCAGAGCGCCGCAAGCAGCAAGGGTGCGGCCCGCGACAGCGAGTTCTGGACCGAGAACCACGAGCCGAAGCCCCCGCGCCACATCGTTTCATAGAGCTGCGTCGGCGATTTGCCGACCAGCGCGATGAACAGGCTGAACAGGGCCATGCCGACAATCAGGGCCGCGAGCGGGATGACGAGGGCTTCCGCCCGCCGGGCGATCCATTCGAGCGCCGTCGGATAGCTTTTGGCGCCGAGCATCACTGGCACGCTCGCGCTGCTCACGGTGTCTGCCATGGCCCCCGTCTCCGATCCATGCTCAAGCGGTCGAGCCGACGACACCCTCGACGAGATAGTCCATGCTTTCCAGTTCGATCGCGGCTTCGACGAAGGTCTGGCCCTCGGTTGCGACGACGTCGCCCTTGTTGTTCTTCAACGGCCCCTTGATTACGGAAAAGCCGCCCTTCATCATTTCGGCGAGCGTGCCGTCGAACTGTGCGCGCGCCGCCTCGCTGACGGCGGGGCCGAGCGGGCTCATCTTGACGAAGCCGTCGGCCAGTCCGCCGCGCGTGAAATTGGGCAGCGGTTTGCCGGCCACGAGGTCGTCGACGAACATCTTGTAGACCTTCGCCCAGTTCCATTCCGCGCCAGTCAGGTATTTTTCGGGCGCCAGCGGGCTCTGATTGGCATGGTAGCCGCAGATGAAGGCGCCGCGCCCCGCCGCCGTTTCGACCACCACTTTCGGGCTGTCGACATGGCAGGTGATGACGTCGGCACCCTGATCGACCAGTGCATTGGTGGCCTCCGCCTCCTTGACCGCCAGCGACCATTCGCCGGTGAAGATCACCTGGCAGGTGATTGCCGGGTCGACCGAGCGTGCGCCGAGCAGGAAGGAGTTGATGTTGAGCAGGACCTGCGGAATGGGCTTTGCCGCGACGAAGCCGATCTTCTTGGTCTTGGTGGCGTGGCCGGCGGCGACGCCGTTGAGATACTGGCCCATGCCGATATAGCCGAAATAGGAACCGGCATTCATCGGATGCTTGTCCTTGTTCCACATGCCGCCGCAATGGCGGAACTGCACGTCGGGGAATTTCGCGCACATGGCCAGCATGTGCGGATCGAAATAGCCGAAGGAGGTCGGGAAGATCAGCGAGGCGCCGTCGAGGTTGATCATCGATTCCATCGATTTCTGGACATCGACCGTTTCGGGGACGTTTTCCTCCTCGACCACAGAGATGCCCTCGATGGCCTTCAATGTGGCGGCACCCTCGGCATGCGCCTGGTTGTAGCCGTAGTCGTCCTTCGGTCCGACATAGATGAAGCCGACTGTGACGGCAGCGGCGAACGCCCTGCTGATCGGGAATGACGCCGAGGCCAGACCGAGCGCCGCTCCGGCGGCGGAGGTCTTGAGCAGCTCGCGGCGGCTAAGCATGAATCTCTCGGTCATGTGAATGCTCCCTGTTGAACCCTTTCCGGGTCGATTAATTCCCTTCTCGTAAAAGTGCATGCAATCGCTGTGCCAGTTCAAAATCGGGAATTTATCCAGTTTAATCAATTGACGTGCCGATTTGCCGTGCTCAAGCGAAAGGCAATTGCATACACTTTTTGCCTTTCAATTAGCCAGTTTGACAATCAGATTAAAATAAAGGCATAGAGGGCGCCCGAGTCGAAGCGGAAAAGACTGGACGGAGGAGAATTGTCGGGGAAGCGCAGCTTGATCAGGTCGGGCACGACCGTCGATCAGATGGTGAGGGCGATCGGCGACCGGATCGTCACCGGCTTCCTGCGCCCCGGGGAAAAGCTCGACGAGGCCTCGCTGGCTGCCCGTTTCGATGTGTCGCGCACCCCCGTCAGGGAGGCGCTTGGCCGGCTGAGCGCCATGGGGTTGGTCGAAAGGCGGCCCAACCGCGGCGCCACCGTCGCCGTGGTGACGCAGGAGCATCTTGCCTCGATGTTCGAGAGCATGGCCGAGCTTGAAGCGATTTGCGCACGGTTTTCAGCCGAGCGCATGTCCACCGCGGAGCGCCGCGCGCTCGAGACCGAGCACCAGGCATCGGCGCGCCTCGTGCAATTGGGCGCGGAGGAGGATTACGAGTATTTCAACACCGAGTTCCACACCCGGCTCTATCGCGGCGCGCACAGCAAGCACATCTATGAACTGACCGTCATGACACGCGGTCGGCTGGCGCCGTTCCGGCGCGCGCAATTCATGCTGCCGGGCCGCCTGGCCAAGTCGTGGCAGGAGCATGACGTCATCGTTACCGCAATCATGCGCGGTGACAGCGCCGCCGCAGGACGAGCGGCCAAGGATCACGTTTCCATCGTCAGCGAGGCGAGCGCCGTCTTTGCCACGGTTGACCCAATGAAACCGGCGGCGGATTCGATCGGGATGTCTTCCTAGTGGACAAAACCTGACGCGTGATACCCGAAACGGAATACCGTTTTGACCCGAGGCAACCTATGTCTTGCGTGTAGCGAATGGCCGCTTCGCGCCTAATGTCGGTCGTTTGGGCTGGCTTCAACAGATCCTGAAGCGGACACGCCAACGATAAAGCCAAGATGCAGGAGATGCTCTCGTTGCCTGCTGCGGCATGGCGTTGAAAGCGGCCGGCTTCCCATCGGCGCGTTGCGGACGAGGGTGATGACGCTTCGCTCCACGCGTCCTAACCTTCAACCTTCTGCCAGACGGAGACATGTTTATCGCTGACCTGCGTGAACAGCTCCTTTTTCCAGCCGCC
>NZ_JBVVQN010000021.1:0-121270 GCF_055811075.1 Mesorhizobium sp. WSM4820
GCTCGCTGCCCGTCGTGTTCTTGCCGCGCAATCCGCCGGCGAGGATTTCGATGCTGCACGCCCCGGCAGTGTCGCGGCCGGTCCCGAAAAAATCCCCCAAGCCGGGACCGGCCACCTTTCTCGCATCGAGGTGGCCGAATGACATCATTCGTTCGCATGTCGCTGCCCACCGTCCGCGTCTCGCCTTCCCTGACTTTGCTGCCGCCGCCGCCTGAGCCGGTGCGCCGGCTGCCGCCAAAAACGCTGCGTCTTTTGAAACTGCTGTCCGCCTTTTCCCGCGAAAATCCCGCCGACCTGCTGGCGCGCCTTCTGGGCGACGAGGCGAAGCGGGTGCTGCGCTGGGCTCCCAGGAAGGGAGGCGACAATGCTCACCCATAACCCCCCAGAGCGAAGGGCGGTCAGGTACGGCTCGCGAGGCCCCCTGCACCTGTTGAGGCGCGCCCGGCGAAACCCGTGCGCAGGAGCAAAGCTCGCCGCCCACTATGACGATGGACCCTGGAGGGCAGGCCTGTGGCTGCCCTCCAGGGGGCCGCCTTGATGATGTGACGTAGACGCGGGTTTTCATGCCCGCGAGTTGAACCCTTTCCCCGTCGTCCCGCCATGGGAAATGCAGCCCGCATTTCCCTCGCCGGGAAAACTGTGCCCGGAGCCCGACATGGCCGAAATTTCCAGTCAGTGGTTTTACCGCCTCAAGGCAGCGCAGCGCGACCTGATCGAACGCTGCGGCACGATCGAGCGCGCGGCTGCCATCGCTTCGCTGTCGAAGAGCCAGATGGGCCGCTTCAACAATGCCGGCGACCCTGAATTGATGCCTCTTCCGGCCGTGCTGTTGCTCGAGGCCGAGTGCGGCACGCCGCTGGTCACCAGCGTCATGGCCGAATTGAACGGCCGGCGCCTGGCCGATGCCGACGCGCCGGGTGCTGCCAATGCCACGATGATGGCGGCTCACGCCGATGTCGTGGTGCAGTTCGGCGAGCTAATTGCCGCCGCCGCCATGGCATTCGCCGACGGCCGGCTGACGCCTGCCGAGCTCGCTGGCATCGATCGCGGTGCGGCGAAGCTGGAAATCGCCCTTGCCGAACTGCGCAAGTCGGCTGCCGCCGCGCGCGGCACCGGTGGCCTCAGCCTTGTCGGCGGTGCAGCATGAGCGACTGGACCGCCGAAGAACTCAAGGCGTTGCACGACCTTGCCGGGCAGGGGCTTTCCGCCCTTCAGATATCCAAGCGGCTGCCGACCGGACGCAGCCGCAATGCCGTCATCGGCAAGCTTATGCGCGGCAAGGGCAAATATGGCCAGTTGATGGGCCAGCCGAAGAACCAGGCGATCGGCCGGGCCACGCCCAAGACCGAACAGCCGGTGAAGCGGAAGTATCGGCCGGTGCGTCCGGTCCTCAAAGCGCCGTCGATGGAGACGCCTGTCGAGCGGCTGTTCCAGGCCGAGCCGGTCGCCAATCTGCCGGCGACGCTGCCGATCACCTTCCTCGAAGCGGTGATGACCAACCGCTGCCTGCATTATGCCGGCGCGCCCTACGATCCCGATGGGCCAGACATGCCGGTGTGTGGCGCCGCCCGCGCTCATGACGTGCCGGAGACGCGCTACTGCCGCCGCCACCTAATCGCGAAACGACAGGTGGCGGCATGAGGAGCATCGGTTTCGAGACGATCGATGGCGTGGAGGGCGAGCATGAAACGCCGTTCCTGACCCGCATCCGGATTGGGCGGCTGCGCATCCACATCTTCCATCGCGGCGATGCCGATCCCGATCCGCATGACCATCCCTGGGATTTCTGGACCTTTCCGTTGACGCCTTACGTCGAAGAGGTGGTGACGAAGCGGCTAGAGCCGGTCGATCAATTCGACGCCTGGTCGCCCCGTAGCAGGACTGTGCTGTTGTTGGAACGTGCTGTCGTTCCCGCCTGGCGCTGGTCCTACCGCCCGGCCGAGTACACCCACCGAGTTCTCGGCCGCTATGACAGTCTCGCGACGATGGAAGCTGCCATGGCCGCCTTCATCTTTGGCGCGCGTCGAGCGCCGTCGCAATACCGGCCGGGCAAGATCATCACGATCGTCTGGCAGGGCAAGTCCAGCCGCAAATGGGGTTTTCTGCGCAACCGTGACGGCAACTGGTGCTGGACGCCCTGGCGCGAATACGTCTTCGGCGGCGGCAAGCATGCGCCCTGCGAACCGTCGGATGGCGGCTCGGCATGACGGCGCATCCCGACTATGCCGAGTTCCTCAAGGCCAAGGTGCGCCTGGCGCCGTCGCTCGGTTTTGAGGTCGACCCCTCGACGATCAATCCGCTGCTGAAGCCGATGACGCAGGCGATCGTGCCATGGGCCTGCCGCGGCGGCCGGCGCGCGCTGTTCCTGCGCTTCGGCCTGCACAAGACATCGACGCAGCTCGAGATCCTGCGCCAGTCGATGATGCATGCCGGCGGCCACGCGCTGCAGGTCGTGCCGCTCGGCGTGAAACACGAATTCTTCCTGGAGCAGGCGAAGCGCCACCCGGACGTCGAGCTGAAGTTCGTCAACCGTCCGGCGCAGATGGAAGAGCCGAACAAGACCGGGCCCGGCAAAAAGCTCATCCATCTCACCAATTATGAGACAATTCGCGACGGCAAGCTGGACCCCTGCCTGTTCACGGCGGCGGCGCTCGACGAAGCGGCCGTGCTGCGCGGCTTCGGCGGCACGAAAACCTTCCGCGAGTTCATGTCGACCTTCGCCGGCGACGATCGCAAGAACGGTCGCAAGCATGCCGGCGTGCGTTATCGCTTCTTGGCTACCGCCATCCCCGACCCGAACGACTGCATCGAGTTGCTCGCCTATGCCGCATTCCTCGGCGTCATGGATGTCGGCGAGGCCAAGACCCGGTTCTTCAAGCGCGACAGCACCAAGGCAGACCGGCTGACGCTGCATCCGCACAAGGAGGACGAGTTCTGGCTGTGGGTCGCGAGCTGGGCGCTGTTCGTGCAAAAGCCGTCCGACCTCGGCTATTCCGACGAGGGCTATGACCTGCCGGAGATCGACGTGCGCTGGCACGAAATCCCGTCAGACCATGGCGCTGCCGGCGAGGACAGGAATGGCCAGGCACGCATGTTCGCGGATAGCGCGCACGGCGTGGTCGACGCTGCCAGAGAAAAGAAGCGTTCGCTCGACGCGCGCGTCGCCAAGATGCTGGAAATCCGCGCCGAGGATCCCGCTGCGCACCGCGTCATCTGGCACGACCTCGAGGCCGAGCGGGTGGCGATCGAGAAGGCTATCCCGACCGTCATGTCGGTGTGGGGCACGCTCGACGACAAACCCAAGGAAGATCGTGTCGTCGGCTTCGCCAGGGGGCAGTTTGCCGAGCTGGCCACCAAGCCGGTGATCTCGGGCTCGGGCTGCAATTTCCAGGAGCATTGCTGGTGGAACATCTATCTGGGCATCGGCTTCAAGTTCCACGATTTCTTCCAGTCGCTGTTTCGCACCCAGAGATTCGGCCAGACGCGCCGCGTCAGGGCCGACATGATCTACACCGAGGCCGAGCGTGGCACCCGGCGCGAACTGGAGCGCAAATGGCGCGAGTTCGAGGCGCAAGCCGAAAAAATGTCGGCCATCATCCGCCAGTACGGCCTGGCCGAACAGGCGATGGACGGCGCGCTGAAGCGCTCGATGGGCGTCACCAGGCAGGAGGTGCGCGGCGAAAACTACCTAGTGGTGCACAATGATACGGTCGAGGAAACGCGCTCGATGGCTGACGACAGCGTCGACCTGATCGTCACATCGATTCCGTTCTCGACGCAGTACGAATACACGCCGTCCTTCAACGATTTCGGCCACACCGACAGCGATGCGCATTTCTGGGCGCAGATGGACTTTCTGACGCCGCAGTTGCTGCGCGTGCTGAAGCCCGGGCGGCTCGCCGTCATCCATGTCAAGGACCGGATCGTGCCGGGCGGCGTCAACGGTTTTGGGTTCCAGACGGTCAACCCGTTCTCCGACGATTGCTGCGCGCATTTCCGCCGGCATGGGTTCGCCTTCATGTCGCGCGTCACCATCGGCACCGATGTCGTGCGCGAGAACAATGGCACCTATCGGCTCGGCTGGAGCGAGCAATGCAAGGACGGTACCCGGCAGGGCAATGGCATGCCGGAATACACGCTGACCTTCCGCAAGCCACCAACCGACCGTTCGAACGGCTATGCCGACCAGCCTGTGGTCAAGCAGAAGCCGCTGTCCTTCACCGACCATACCGAGCAGCCGGATAAGTCGCTGCCGCTGGGCGAGGGCGTGCGCACCCAGACGTTCGAGCGTTCGCTGCGCATCGTGCCCGGCACCGGCTATTCGCGCGGCCGCTGGCAGATCGATGCACATGGCGTGCGCCGGTCGAGCGGCGACCGGCCGCTGCTGCCCGACGAGCTGCGCCGCCTGGTCAAGCTCGACGCCAAGCTGATCTATCGCGGCTGGAAGAAATGGGCGGAAGAGAACGTCTACGATCACGCCCTGCATGTCGAATTCGCCGAAGTGCTCGACGCCGAAGGCAGGCTGCCGCCGACCTTCATGATCGCGCCGCCGCACAGCGACCATCCCGAGATCTGGACCGACGTGGCGCGCATGCGCACGCTGAACATGCTGCAGCAACGCAAGGGCCGCGAGATGCATCTCTGCCCGCTGCAGTTCGACATCGTCGAGCGGGCGATCGAGCAGCATTCCATGCCTGGCGAGACGGTGTTCGACCCGTTCGGCGGCATCATGACCGTGCCCTATTGCGCGCTGCGCATGGGCCGCAAGGCGGTCGCGGTCGAGCTCAACCCGGACTATTTCGCCGACGGCTGCACCTATGCCGAGATCGCCGCCGGCGGCGGGCAGGGGCCGGGCCTGTTCGACCTGATCGCGGCCGAGCAATCGGCGGATGATGTTGACGAGGCGGCGGAATGATCGCTCACTCCGCCGCCCTTATAAGGTCAAGCCATGTCCATCACGGACACGACGACCTGTTTGCCGAGCACTGCCAAGGCCGCCTCAAGCGAGGCGAGCTTGGTCGCGTGATCCGGATCAAGGATCCGGTATGCCTCAGTCTCGGCTTTTCCGAGACGGCGAGCCAGTTCCGATTTGGAGATGCCGGAGGCTTGCACAGCCTCGATGACAGCAATCTTCAAAGCGTCGGTCGCTTCAACAGGCACCTCGACAAGTCCCTTTCCCTTAGCCACCGGCTTGGGAAGGGGCTTACCCTGCGCGAGATACCCGCGCAGGGCCAGTCCAAGGGCTTCAGAGGCATTCTGCTTGGCTGCGACAATGTCGTCGCCAGCGGTGATCGCTTCCGGAACATCCGGAAAGGTCACCAGAAAGCCTCCGTCCGGGTCAATCCCGAATTGCCCCGCGTAAGAGTAAACCATGTGCCATTACCTCATCCTTTCTCTTGTGTTCAATTTGAGCTTTGTGAATTTCCCTGCTGGGGGTCAAATGACCCCCAGCTGCTTCTTGATAAGCTTCACATAGCCCGGTTTAAGTTCGCCAGATTTTACTGTTGTAAACTTCTGCCCTACCTTTACCCGGTAGTGAGAGCCCTTTCCGTGGTTCTCGAAAACTTCGAATGTCAGTTCATTTTGTTTGGCATATTTTCGAAGTTCTCTAATAAGGGCGTCTCTCGTCAACTCGCTTCACCTCCTTCCGTTAATGCCAATGTCACACAAAAATGTGTGGGCGTCAAGAAATTTCCACACAAAAATGTGCGGATTGTTGGCGGGGTCGTTCAATGACGAACGTAGCTCCGACCGTCGCCGACGCCTTCGACCCCAGCCATGTTGATTTCGACGTGTTCGCCATGTTCCTCGAGGCGCGCCGCGTCCATCGCCGCAAGTCGGCGCGCAAAGTTGCCAAAGAGGCCGAGGTCGAGCTTGACGCGGTGCTGCGCGCTGCGCGTGGGCGCAACCCTGGCGCTCAAGAGTTCTTCGCGCTCTGCGACTGGATCGGCGAGGAGCCGACGCTCTTCCTGAAAAGGGAGTTCCGGCATGGCTAGGCTCGCGACGTATGACTACCGCGCGCTGGGCCGGCTGCTGCGCGCCCGGCTGGAAGATGACGGGCGCGGCTGGCGCGTCTGCGCGGCCGAGATCGGCGTCTGCGCCTCCGACCTTTCGCGCATCTGCAACGGCCAGAGCGTCTCGGCGCCCAAGGTCATCGCGGTCTGCGACTGGCTGAAACTGTCCTTTCGCGCCTTCTACGACCCGCCGCAAGCAGCCGAGCCAGAGCGTGAAACACCAAAAATGTTTCACGGGAAGAGCACTGAAACAGAGGGGCAGGCCGATGTCGGATGACCCCAAGCGCTACGTCTACTGGGTGCAGCTCGTCAACGGCTTCGGGCCGAAGTCCAGGGCGTTCGTCGTCGTTTTCGAATGCCCATTTGCGACCACTGCCGATCTCGACCGTGAGCTGCGCCAGCACGGCGTCGTCAATGGCTCGCGGCTCGACACAGTCGACGACGGCAAGGGCGGGCGGCTGATCCGCAACCGCTCCGATTTCATGTTCGGCGTCGCCGGTCTGGTCTCCATCCAATCCTACCACAAACCCTGCTGGGAGCCCGACGCATGACCGCTATGAAGAGACCCGAACCCGGCTTCGGCAAGCCCGGCAGCATCGATCCGAAGCGGCTGATGAAACTGCCGCTCGCCATGCAGGCGGAAGGCATCCGGCTGCTGTTCGAAATGGGCTTGAGCATGGGCCAGGTGACGAAATGCGTCGGCCTGTCGGCCGGCACGATCGACCTGATCCTGCAAAAGGCCAAGCCGTTCACGCGCGGCGGCGATGTCAATGTCGTTGCGGAGGGCATGTGATGCTTCTCGATTTCGAGGCACCGCTTGCCCAACTCGACTATCCGCCATTGATCCTCGACAGCTTTGCCGGCGGCGGCGGCGCATCGACCGGCATCGAGATGGCGCTTGGCCGCTCCCCGGACATCGCTATCAACCACAATCCCGCAGCACTTGCGCTGCATGCGGCGAACCATCCCGAGACGCTGCATCTTTCGGAAAACGTCTACAAGGTCGATCCGCTCGACCATGTCGCCGGCAAGCATATCGGGCTCGGATGGTTTTCGCCCGACTGCAAGCACTTCTCGAAGGCCAAGGGCGGCAAGCCGGTCGAGCGCAACATTCGCGACCTCGCCTGGATCATTCCGGGCTGGGTCGAGCGCATCCAGGAAAGCGGCGGCAGCATCGATGTCGTCATCCTGGAGAATGTCGAGGAGTTTCGCGATTGGGGTCCGCTGCTCGACACCGAGCGCGGCCTGATGCCCGACCCCGAGGCGCGGGGCCAAACGTTCCAGAAATGGTGCAAGGCACTGCGGCGGCTAGGCGGCAAGATCGAATGGCGTGAGCTGCGCGCCTGCGACTTCGGTGCCCCGACAATCCGCAAGCGCCTGTTCGTTATCGTGAGATTCGACGGGCAGAAGATCGTCTGGCCAAAGCCGACGCATGGGAAGCCCGACGATCCGGACGTTATTGCCGGGTGCAAGCGGCCCTGGCGCACGGCGGCGGAAATCATCGACTGGACGCTACCCTGCCCGTCGATCTTCGACACCGTCGCGGAGATTATGGAAAAGCTCGGCCTGCGCGCCGTGCGGCCGCTCGCCGACGCCACAATGAGCCGGGTGGCGCGCGGCGTCGACCGCTATGTGCTGAAGGCGAAGAAGCCATTCCTGATCCGCGTCGACCAAACGTCAGGCGATCCGGCGCGGAAAGGCATTCACAGCGTCGACGAGCCGATGCGGACGCAAGCAACAGCTGGGGCCTTCGCCGCTGTCGCGCCGTCGGTCATCCGCTTCAACACCGGCGCGACCGGCCACGATGCGCGCGAGCCGCTGGCGACGGTGACCGCCAACAGCTTCAAGAAGCGGCCGGGCGGCGCGGCGCCGCTCGGCGTCGTCGCGCCGGTGCTGTCCTATGCGCAGCAAGGCGGGGCGAACCGCAGCGTCGAGGATCCGGCGCATACGATCACCGCGAGCAAGAAAGACCAGAACGCCGTGATCGCGCCGACGCTGATCCAGATGGGTTACGGCGAGCGCGAGGGCCAGGCGCCGCGCGTGCTCGACATCGGCGCGCCGATCGGCACCGTCGTCGCCGGCGGCGTCAAGCATGCGCTGGCGGTGCCAACACTTGTCGGGTGCGGCGGGCGGGCTGGCCAGAGCCGCGCACGCGGCGGCGACGAGCCGATGGCGACACAGACGGCCAAGGCCGACGTATGCGTTGCAGCGGCCTTCCTCGCCCAGAACAACTATCAGGAGCCGGGTCACGACGCGCGCGAGCCGGTGTCGACGATCGTGCAGAAGGGCAGCACGCAAAGCGTCGTTGCGGCTTTCGTGTCGCGCCAGTTCGGCACCTCGGTCGGCCACGACATGGAAGAGCCGACGCACACCGCGACGGCCAAGGTCAACAAGTCGATGCTCGTCGCGCCGCACCTGATGACGATGCGCAACGCCGGCAAGCCGTTCAACGGGGCGGACGAGCCGACGCACACGATCACCGCCGGCGGCGCCGGAATCAGCGTCGTCGCTCCGTTCATGCAGAAATACTACGGCACAGGCGACGGCGCCCGCGTTGACGATCCCTGCCACTCGGTGACCACGAAAGACCGATTCGGCTTTGTCGAGGGCGAGATCGGCTGGCCGCCTTTCACGGAAGAACAGGCGGCGCGGGCGCGCCAGGTTGCCGACTTCATGCGCGCGCACGGCTTCTGGGACGATCGCGAGTTCGTGACGCTCGACATAGAAGGCGAGACCTTCACCATCGTCGACATCGGCATGCGCATGCTGACGCCGCGCGAACTGTTTTCCGCGCAAGGCTTTCCGCCAGACTACATCATCGACCTTGAATTCAACGGCAAGCCGCTACCCAAAAGCGACCAGATCGCCTGCTGCGGCAACAGTGTGTCGCCGCCAATGGCGGCGGCGCTGGTCGCGGCCAACTGCAGCCACCTGATGCGGTATCAGGAGGCGGCGGAGTGAACCAGCCAACGCTCTTCGAAGGCTCCAAGCGTCTAGTCTATGATGAGGCGATCGAACTCACGCTACAGTCGCTTCAGGCCTATGGCGCCGATCATCCCCATTGGGGCATCGCGTGGTCCGGCGGAAAGGACAGCAGCGCGACGCTGACGTTGATCGTTCACCTGATCGATGTTGGTCGGATCGCCGCACCAAAGACGCTAACCGTCTTCTATGCCGATACGCGTCAGGAGCTCCCTCCATTGGCCATAGCGGCCGCGCGCATCATGCAGCAACTGGCCGAGCGTGGCATTCGCTGCGAAGTCGTCTGTGCTCCGCTAGATAAGCGTTTTCTCGTCTACATCCTCGGCCGAGGTGTTCCGCCACCGAACAACAACACTCTCAGATGGTGCACGCGGCAGATCAAGATCGACCCGATGTCCGAAGCTCTGGAGGCGCGCCTCGACGAGCTGGCTGGCAATATCCTGATGATCACTGGGGTAAGGCAGGGCGAAAGCGCAATCCGAGACCAGCGTATCGCGATGTCCTGTGGCAAAGACGGCGCCGAATGCGGGCAGGGCTGGTACCAGCAGGTTCTACCCAACGCGAAGGGCATTAGGGGCCGGCTGGCGACGCTTGCGCCCTTGCTTCACTGGCGCGTCTGCAATGTCTGGGACTGGTTGCGCATCTATGCGCCGATGCGGGAATATGGCGGCTGGGCGACAGCCGCTATCGCCGATGCCTATGGTGGCGACGAGGCGAATGAGATTAACGCCAGAACTGGCTGTGCCGGTTGTCCGTTGGCCAGCAAGGACCTGGCGCTGGATACGATCGTAGCAACGCCAGCCTGGACGTATCTCGCGCCACTCAAGGGTCTTAAGCCGCTCTATCGCGAACTGAGACTTCCGAAAAACCGACTGAAGAAGACGGGCCTTGAATTCCGCAAGGATGGTTCAGCCGCGTCAAATCCGCAACGTATGGGTCCCCTGACCTTCAAAGCTCGGCTGATGGGCCTCGATCGTGTGCTCGGCATTCAAAACCAGGTGAATGAGAGCGCGCGCCAGATCGGTCGGCCAGAGATTGATCTTCTGAATGTGGAGGAAGAAGCCAGAATTCGGGAGCTGATTGCTGCCGAGACTTGGCCGCAGGGATGGGAGGGCGACGAGCCGACGGCAGACACGCCAATGAGCACGGTTTTCAGGGACGGCTCTGTTCAGCCGCTTCTGGTGTGACATGAGCGAAGCCATCAAACTGTTCGTCGAAGACGCGCGCGCAGTGTCGATCGAGGAGGCCGCAAAGATCCTCGGCCTGAAATTTTCCGGCAAGCGCTACGAGCATCCACAGCCATGCCCGCATTGCGGCGGCACGGACACCTTTGCCTTCAACACCAGCAAGGAAAAATGGAACTGCCGCGCCGGCGGCGTCGGCGGCAACGACGCGATCGGCATGGCGGCGCATTGCGAAGGTCTGGACCTTAAGGGCCGGGATGGATTGCTCGAGGCCTGCTCGATCGTGCTCGGCCGCGACATTCCCGACGAGGGCGAGCGCGAGAGCGACGAGGATCGCAGGGCGCGCAAGAAACGGCTGGAAGAGCGGCGCGTGCAGAATGAGGCCGCCTTGGCCGAGCGCGCTGCCATCCAGGACGAGTTTCGCGAACGCGAGCGAAACAAGGCGCGCGGCATTTATCAATCGCTGACAGCCCTGCGCACGGCCCCCCAGATGCATGGCCGGTTCTATCTGCAGCGCCGCTGCGGCGGCTATCCTGACGCGACCTGGCTGCGCCTCGGCGCCGACGTGACCTACTGGCACGGCCAGGACGAGCGCGGCAGCCCGCTCGCGCTCTATTCGGGCCCGGCCATGGTCGCGCCCTTCATCGGGCCGGACCTGGCGGCGATCGGCTGCCACATAACCTGGATCGACCTTGATCGGCCGCCGAAGTACCGGCCAGAGCTGGTCGACCCCTCGACCGGCGAATTGCTGCCGGCCAAGAAGATGCGCGGCTCGAAGAAGGGCGGCCTGATCCCGATCGCCGGCCGTCGGGACTGCAGCCGCTGGGTCGGCGGCGAGGGCATCGAGAACGGCGTCGCCTTCGGTGTCTGGGAAGGTTTTCGCGCCGACACGTTCTATTTCGCCGCCGGCGATCTCGGCAATCTCAGCGGTCCGGCAGAGGCCTCTTCGCGCTTTGCGCATCCGACGCTGAAGAAGGTCGACGCCAAGGGCGTCACGCGGCCGGTGATGGTCGCCGGGGCGGTTCCCAAGGCCGACCAGGACGCCGACGACGCGATGTGGATTGGCGACCACGTCAAGGAGCTGGTGCTGCTGGCCGATGGCGATTCCGAGCGGGTGATGACGGCTGCAGCCATGGCCCGGGCGCGTGCCCGCCATGCTCGGCCGGGCCGCCTCATTCCGATCGTCTGGCCGCGCGCCGGATATGATTTTTCACGCATGGCGGTCGAGACGGGGACAGAGTGACCAAAAAGAGAAAGACTGGCATGCCTGAAGAGGTTGCCGCACTGCTCGAGGAAGCGACGCGTCAGGCCGAAGCGGCCGGTTTGCCCCGCACCCCGCTTGATGTCGATGTGACTGTCGACGAACTGGATGATGGCGAGCCCGGCACCGCGCCGCGCCGCGGCAGCAATGTCGATCTCGAAGTGGTCAAGGCCTGCGCCGGCCTCGACCACTCCGATACCGACAATGCCGAGCGGCTGCTGGCCCATTTCGGCGAGGATCTGCTGGTACGGGCCCAGTCGAAGGCGCGCAAGGCGGCCTATGCGGTGTGGACCGGCACGCACTGGGATATCGACACCGGCGAGCCTCGGGCTCTGGCGGTGGCGCAGAATGTCGGCGGGCGGATTGCGCTCGAAGTCGAATATATCGACCACACGCCGGCCGAGAAGCACGCGATCGAGCGCGGGTCCGAGGCGCTAAAGATTGCGGAAGAGGATCGCACGCCGGTGCAGCGCAAGCTCGCCAAGCTGGCCGAGACCGCCAATGCCAACCTCGCCAAGCGCGTCAGCCGGCGCATGAACCATGCCGTGTCCTCGAAGAACAAGGGCCGGCTGGAGGCGATGCTCGCCTGCGCCGCCCCGCATATTCAGCGCGGGCCTGACGAATTTAACGCCGACCCGCTGAAGGTGGCGCTTGCCGGCCATACACTGTGCTTCCGGCGCACCATGAAGCGCGTGCGCAACCCTGCCTTCGATGATCCCGACGACAGCCGCGAGGATCTGCCGGAATACATCCACGTCGCCGATGCCGAACTCAAGGTGGTGGAGGGACACCGGCGCCAGGACATGATCACGCAGCGCGTGCCGGTCGCCTATGACCAAAAGGCCAAGTGTCCGCGATGGGATGAATTCCTGCGCGACAAGCTGCCGCTCGACGAGGTGCGCCGCATGGTCCAGGTCGCCTCCGGGCTCGGCCTGGTCGGCGTCACGGTGCAAAAGCTGTTCTTCCACTATGGCAAGGGCGCCAACGGTAAGTCGGTCTATATGGAGACGCTGTGCCGGCTGCTCGGCGAGGTCGCGGTCACGCTGCCGTCAGAATCTTTCATTGGCGAGGGCAAGGCGGGCGGCGCGGCCAATCCTGACATGGCGCGGCTCTATGGCCGGCGCTTCCTGCGCGTCAAAGAATTGCCGGAAGGCGAGGATCTCAGGGAGAACCTGGTCAAGGACCTGACCGGCGGCGAGCACTTCACCGTGCGCGACCTGTTCGAGGGCTATTTCGATTTCAAGCCGGTGTTCACCGGCCACATGTCCGGCAACGGCTATCCCAAGATCACCGGCACAGACAACGGCATCTGGCGGCGTATGGCCGTCATCCACTGGTCGAAGATCATTGCCGAGGCCGACCAACGCGAGTTCGAGGAAGTGGTGGCCGAGTTCGTGCCTGAATATCCGGGCATTCTCAACTGGCTGATCGAAGGGGTGATGATCTTCCTGCGCGAAGGCCTGGTGATCCCCGACGCGGTGCGGCTGAAGACGCAGGAATATCGCGACGAGATGGACCGCACCTCGGCCTTCTGCGCCCGTTGCGTCGTGCCCGACGCCTCGGCCGAGCTGACCGCCAAGGAGTTCTATCAGGCCTATGTCGACTTCACCGTCGACGAGGGCGGCAAGCCGATCTCGCTGACCGCCTTCGGCCTGATCATGAAGAAGAAGTACGACAAGATCGACGGCCGCGTCGTCGTCTATCGCGGCGTCAGGCTGGTCGACGTGCCGGCCTCCCGGCAGGGCAATCTCGGCACCGGATCGTCCGATTTCGAGGGCCATTTGCGATGATCCCCGCAACCCCCTCCAGCCGTGTCGCGGCCGCCCGCAAACTGATGCGCGCATTGAAATCATTCAGCTTTTCGCCGCGATAGTCGCGATAGTTCGCGACACTTCGAGATAGTTCATTCAGCGAGAATAGAACAATGAAATCAACGGTTTGCGATAGTTTGCACCAGTTTTCCGCCGCCTATAGAGGTGGGGAAGGGGAGCGGGGAATTGATATCTTCACGTCTATGGCCAACCAAAACTATCGCAACTCCCGCATCATCCCCACAACGAATTGAAATCCCTCAATAAACTACCGGCTCCAACTATCGCTAAACTATCGCAAAACTCTCGAAAACTGTCGCAAGGATAAGACAATGAAGACCGTAACCATTGAGGAATTGCTGACATGGGCATTCGTCCATGAATTGCCGAAAGGCGGCGGGGTTGACGGGTTGGACAATGCCAACTCGGCCTGGCGGATGCTGGAGGCGTCGTCATGGGGCAAGATCACCAGCTTTGCCGAGCTTGGCGCAATCGTCGACCAGGGCAGGGGCGATACGGAGAATTACTGGATCGAGCAGGGCGAGCCGCATGACGACGCGGTTGCGGTCGGGCGCGCGGTCACAGGCCTGTCGCGCTGCGACGTTGCGGTACCGGCGGGTTGGAATGCGCTGGCCGACTGGCCGGATACCGAAGGCATGGCTGAGGCAGCGGTGCGCAAGGCGGTTGAGCGCTACATGGTGCGGACGCCGCAACGGCGAGCCGCCGGCATCGTCAGCCTTGTCGTCGGCACGGCCATCCTCGGCCGTGAGCCGGACTTTGGCGCCGAGCCGAGCAAGGTCAGGATGATCGAGCGCGGCGGCAAGCCGGCCTGGTTCGTGCTGCGGCGCATGAACCATGAGGACGGTAAGACCTACGATCTTGAGGTTGACGGCTACAACGGCCGCACTCAGCGCCCGGTGAAGGGCGCCTACCGCAAGTATGAGTTCTCGATCGATCCGACCGGCGACATCCTCGGCCGGCTCGATTACCAGATTTGGGTCGCGGCGCTGCGCCGGCTCGAGGCCGAGATCGCCACGCAGCTCGTCGGGCACAGGCTGGTCTATTCGGATCGCTCGATGACGCCATGGCTGGAGGCCGATCGGCCCGGCGTCGCTATCGTCGAAAGGGCGTCTGATCGGCCCGCGAAAAAAACTGCTGCTGTCTGTTGACGTGCAGCAGAAACTTGACATACATCTGAACACGGTAAAAAAGAAATCACCCCGGCGCCCCAAGCGACCGGGGTTTTTCATTGGGAAAAGCGCGTGACCGTCGAGCTTAATGTCGATGCGTCGGACTTTGAGCACCTCGGCCGGGCGATTGCCCGTCTGCCGGAAGAGATCAAGGCCAAAGCCGCTGCCCGCGCCATGCGCCGTGTCACCGATATGGCGCGCAGCCGCATCGTCAAGCGCAATGCCGAGCGCATCGATATCCCGCCATCGCGGGTGAGGGCGGTGACCACGGCACAATTCAATGCGGGCGGTAACACGTCCGATGTTATCCTGAGATCGGGATGGCTGCCACTCTACAAGCTCGGCGCGACCCAGACCGCCAAGGGTGTGCGCGTCCGTTTGAGAGGATCATATCGCTCTGCCTTCATCGCCGAGATGAAGAGCGGCCATGCTGGCGTGTTCAGGCGACAGGGCAAGGCAAGGCTGCCCATCCGCGAACTGTTCGGGCCGAACCCGGC
This sequence comes from Mesorhizobium sp. WSM4820, assembly GCF_055811075.1. Classification (NCBI taxonomy): domain Bacteria; kingdom Pseudomonadati; phylum Pseudomonadota; class Alphaproteobacteria; order Hyphomicrobiales; family Phyllobacteriaceae; genus Mesorhizobium; species Mesorhizobium sp. WSM4820. The sequence continues at coordinate 14,940 of NZ_JBVVQN010000021.1, forward strand.
GCATGACATCACCAACAACCCGGAGGTCTACCTCCAGGTGCTGACCGAGGTCATCGAGCAGAGCCTGATGCCTCGGTACCTGCATGAGGTCGATCGCCTCCTGCCCCGCTGACCCCCACCCCCGGTGTAGGGACCGTACCAGCGTTTCCACCCCATACGGGCCCGGGGGAGCCCGGGATTTTTCTAGTAGGCGCGTCGGAAAGCGGTACACGCAAGAACGTGTGATGCACGCGTGCCGCACGGGACAATGCACGCATGGTCATCGAAACCGACGCCGACGCCGGCGAGTGGATTTCGATCACGGATGCCGCGGCGCGTTTGAGCGCGGCCGGTGACCGGATCGACCGCTCGACGCTGTCGCGCTATTTGAAGCAACACTCGGAAGCGCTGCCGACGCGCGAGGAAGGCAAGTCGCACCTGGTCGAGTACGGCGCGCTGGTCGCTCACCGTGGCGAGAACATTCGCCTGCGCACGGTGCCGCCGATCTCCGGGCAGGCTCCAGGCCTCGGCACAAAGGCCAAGTCGCCGCCCTCACGGTTCGCCGGCAGCCAGTCGGACGGCTTCGCCCGCAAGGCGCAGGCCGATGCCGAGATGCGCGAGATGGACCTCGCCAAGCGCCGCGGCGAACTGACGCCGACGGTGGAGGTCGACAAGGCCGGACGCGATGCGATCGCGCTGATGCAAAGCGCATTTGAGCGGGCGATCGAGAGCGAGGCGGCGAGCCTGTCGGTAAAATATGGCTGGGACGAGCGTGTCGCGCGCATCGCCCTTAAGGCATTCGTCCGTGTCGGCCTCGCCGACTTCAACCGCGAGATCCGCGAACGCCTCGACCAGCGCGAGCGGGAGCGGGTGGCCGGCGATGCCAGTCCGTTCGATCAGGCGTCCCTGCAATGAGCTATCACGATGCGCGGCTCTCATTTCCTGAGTTGCCGCATGGTGCGGAGGTGTTGTTTGCTGGCCTCGAGGCCGCAAGCCGCCCCGTCGCCGACCTGACGATCTCCGAATGGGCCGACCGCTACCGTGTCGTCTCGCCGGAATCGGGATCGCCCTGGCCCGGCCCATTCAAGACCGATCGTGTGCCATACCTGCGCGAGCCGCAGGATTGCCTGCATCCCGACCATCCGGCGCGCCGCGTGACCTGCCGCTGGGCGGCGCAGCTCGGCAAGTCGACGGCGATCGAGAACTGGTTCGGCTATATCGTCGACCAGGCGCCCGGCTCGATGATGATCGTGCTGCCGACGCTCGAGGAAGCGACCAAGTTCAACCGGGTCAAGCTGCAGCCGACTATCGAGGCAAGCCCGCGCATCTCGCACAAGGTGATGCCGGTCAACAGCCGCGACGAGCAGGGGTCGACCACCTCGTTCAAGCGCTACGCCGGCGGCTTCTGCCAGATCGTCAATGCTGGTTCTTCCAAGGGCCTGCAGATGGTGTCGATCAAATACCTCGCCATGGACGAGGTCACCGGCTACCCCAGGGATGTCGACGGCCGCGGCAGCCCGCGTGACCAGGCGCGGGCTCGCCAGAAGATGTATGGCGACGCCGCGAAGGAATGGGAAGGCTCGACGCCAGGCATCACCGGCGAATGCGCCATCACCGGCGACTTTGAAGTCGGCGACCAGCGCTACTACTACGTGCCCTGTCCGCATTGCGGCATCTATCATGTGCTGGAATTCGACCAGTTTCGCGAGCAGCTGCGCGATGCTGATCCGGCGCGCAATCTGCCGGTTCATGTGGCCTGCATCGCCTGCAACGGCGCCATACTCGACGGCCACAAGGCCGAGATGAATGCGCGCGGGCACTGGATCCCGCGCCGCGTCCATGACGGCGAAGAGAAAGTACCGGACGCGATCGCGCCCGAAGATATCGGCCGCTGGCGCTGCGACCCGTGCGAGGGCCGCTGCCGCGACTGGCAGCCGAGCTATCATCTCTGGGCCGCCTATGCGCCGCGCGAACGCTTCGCCGACATCTGGAACCGCTTCAAGGACGCCGAAGGCGACACGACGAAGCTGCGCACCTTCTACCAGCAGGATCTGGCGTTGCCCTACGATCCGGGCGGCGTCGCCGTCGAATGGGAAAAGATCGTCGAGGCGGCGCGCAAGTTCCCGTTCCCGCAAGGCGTCATTCCCGCCGAGGCCGGCCTCATCGTCTCGGCCGCCGACGTCCAGGGCTACGGCATCAAATGGTCGGTTTGGGCGATCGGGCCGCGCGACCGCGCCTGGCTCATTGATCGCCAGGTGTTCGCCGGGGCGCCGGACCAGGTCGACGACGCCTGGATCGAACTCGCCGACGCGCTCGGCAAAACCTATCGCACGGCCGGCGGCGGCGAGAAGGGCATCGATCTGTCCGGGGTAGATTCGGGCTTTGCCACCGACCGTGTCTATCGCTTCTGCGCCTCGCGGCCGAACGTTTTTGCGCTCGACGGCCGCCACCCGATTGGCCTGCCGTGGCTCGGCACGCCGGTGAAGAAGGACATACGCGACCAGCGCAAGCGCATCGTCTCCAAGGTGATGCTCTATCCGGTCGGGCTTTACGACATCAAGACTTCGGTCATGGCGGCGCTGGCCAATTTCGTGCTCGGGCCGGACGAGCGCGGCAGCTGGCCGCGCAACACCATCCACCTGTCGAACGAGCTCTGCGACGACGAGTTCGCCAAGGAGATGACAGCGGAGCGGCTGGTCGACCCGGACGAGGAGGCGCGCGCCACGGTATCGCGGCGGGCGCGCAACCTGATCAGCCCGAAGGCGCCTCGGGAATGGAAGAGGATTCTCGGCCGCGCCAACGACTGGTTCGACAGCACGGTCTACGCCTTCGCTCTGGCCTGGCACCTGAAGCACAAGCGGCGGCTCAACGCCGAGCGCTGGGCCGATCTGCTAACCGAAGTGCATGGCAAGCCGGCTGAACCCGATCTGTTCGAGGCGGCCGAGGACGGGCCGTTCGTGAAGAAGAAAACCTCGCCAACGCCCGACAGTGAAGCGCGGCGCGAGGCCAGAAAAAAGAAGTGGGCGAACCGAAGTTGAGCGCGAAACCACGTTACCGCGTCAAGGCTGGCAGCTCGGTTGTTTCCGACACTGCTCGTCCGCGCCCGGCAGGTGGCTATCTTCGCGACACGCGTTCCGCGATCATCTCGACGCGTCCTGCGATCCTGCGCGAGCATCGCGACGAGGTGCGCGCCGCCTGGCGCCGGGCAGCCAGCCTGGCCGCCGACATCATCCAGAATTCCGGTCGAATTCGCGGCGCGGTCGACCAGGTGCTTGCCGACACTGTCGGGGAGGAGCTGGTGCTTACGCCGAAACCGAACCTTTCCAGGCTCGGCTACGACGCCAACGAGACGGTCGAATTCGTCAAGCTGGTCAAGGAGTGGTGGAAGAAGCGCGCCTGGAACCCGCGTGAATGCGATTTTCGCGGCAAGTTCACGCTGCCGCAGATGGTCGACATGGCGTTGCGCGCCGATGTCGTCTTTGGAGAAGCCGTTGGCGTCTTGAGCTATTTTCCGCTATCGCAGCGCCGCCGCTATGGCATCGTCAGCGGAACCAAGCTCTGCCTGATGTCGCCGACCACACTGGTCCAGGATACTAACGAATTCGTCGGGCTTTATCAGGGCGTCATCCACGATCCGAACGGCCGCCCGGTGGCCTACCGGTTCGAGGAGCGTCAAGACGGCATCCTGACCAAGCGCGATCATCCGGCCTATGATGCGAACGGTCGGCAAGTCGTCGTTCATGTCTTCGACCCGATGGCGCCAACCGATGTGCGCGGCATCTCGCGGCTCGCATCCGCCATCCGGAAGCACATCCAGCATGAAGTGCTGGTCGACGCGACGATCCAGACGCAGATTCTGCAGACGATCTTCGGCATCGCGCTGACCAGCCCAGAACCCTCCAAGGAAGCGTTCGAGGCGATCGAGGCGCTGCCGGACGATAGCGAGATCAGGACTGACTTCATCGACTATTTCCAGGCCGCGCTCGATCGTGCCGCGGAAGGAAAGATTTCGATCAGCGGCGATCCCAAGGTCTCTCACCTGGCGCCCGGCGAGGATCTGAAATTCCTGACCAGCGGCACGCCAGGTCCGCAGTTTCTTCCGGTCTCGGCGGAACTGTCGCGCGACATGGCGAGAGCTCTGGGCATCACCTATGGCGGCCTGACCATGGACAACACCTCGGCAACCTATTCGTCGGTCAACATGGACAACGCCTCGATCTGGCCGATCGTCACGCGACGCCGCAGCCGCGTCGCGTCGCCCTTTTGCCAGGCCTATTATGAGAGCGGCCTGGACGAGGAGATCGGCGAAGGCCGTATCCCGTTCAAGGGTGGCTACGAAGCCTTTGCGGCCAATCGCGATGACGTGCTCTGGACCCTGTGGAACGGGCCGGCCAAACCGACGGCCGATGACGGCAAGAGTGCGAAGGCGGCGACGGAGCGGCTTGTGAACGGCACGTCGACCTTCGAGGCCGAATGTGCCGAGCGTGGGCTCGATCCAGAGGAAGTTTTCGAAAGCCGCAAGTATTGGCATGACCGCTTCGTGGCTGCCGGGCTGCCTTCGCCATTCGTTGCCCGAAACGGCGGTGCGCCCGACAACAACGCCGCGGCTGAAGACGAGCCGGCAAAGAAAGCCGCCTGATGCCAACCATGATCAAAATCGCCGGCGTCTCGGTCGACGCGGAAGACCCGTGCGCGCTCTATCAGGCGCTTTATGCGGCCAAGCTGAAGCTGATTGCCGGCGAACGGGTCGAGGAGACGGAAGTGCGATCGCCGGTCACCCACCGGCGCGTCCGCATATCGGTCGGCAGCGTCGCTGCGCTCGACGCCGAGCTGATGCGGCTCGCCGCAGCCTGTTCGGCCAAGCAGGGCAAACGCTCCCGCTATGCCAAGACGATACGCTTTGTTGGAGGCGGTCCATGTCGATAGCCTTTGAACGAATCTGCGGCGCCCTCTTTGACAGGCCGCATCTCTACCATGCTGGCAAGGCTGAAACTTTGCTGCAGATGCTCGGGCCGCGCCTCACAGGTTACCCTATCACCATCGTCAACGCACCAGGCGCGGTCGACCATGTCGCCTTTGCCAATGGCCGTCCGTCTGCTGGTGTGCTGGGCGATAGCATGGGTCGCCGCCTCGACCAGCGCGGCATCGTCCCGTTCGAAATGATCGAGAATGTCGCTGTCATCCCAGTCGAAGGCACTTTGGTCCAGAAGGGCGCGTGGATCGGCGCGTCGTCGGGCGAAACGTCGTACCAGGGACTGATCACGCAATTCGCCCGTGCCGAGCGCAGCACGGCTGTCAAGGGAGCCGTGGTCGAGATCGACAGTTTCGGCGGGCAGGTCAACGGCGCCTTCGAGGCTGCAGCCGCCCTACGCTCGCTGTCCAAGGCCAAGCCGACGATCGCTATCCTGACCGACTTCGCCTATTCGGCCGGCTATCTCCTCGCCAGCCAGGCGCGGCAGATTATCATGCCGGAGTTCGGCGGCGCCGGTTCGATCGGCGTCGTCATGATGCACGCCGACTTTTCCGGCAATCTCGAGCAGGAAGGCATCAAGGTCACCTTCATCCATGCCGGCAAGCACAAGGTCGACGGTAATCCCTATCAGCCGCTCGCTGCCGGCATTCAGGAAAAATGGCAGACCGAGGTCGAGCAGATGCGCGACCGGTTCGCCGGCGTCGTCGCGCAAGGGCGTGGCAAGCGGATGTCAAAGGCGGCGGCGCTGAAGACCGAGGCAGAAGCCTATTCGGCGGCCGAAGCTGTCGAACTCGGCCTGGCTGATGCCGTCGGCGACAGTCAGGAGGCGTTCGCCGCCTTCATCAAGGACATCAACGGAAAGGCCTGATCATGACCAGCATGTTGGCCGCGGTCCGCGCAGCGCTCGCGGCAGCGGATGAGCTTTCCCCCGAAGGGGAAAATACCGGCGCCGATGCGCCTCACAGCAAGGAGACTGACATGTCGAAAGACGCGCAGCCCGCCGGCGGCAGCAACACCGAAGCCGGCATTCCGAAAGCGGATCACGACGCCGCTGTCGCAACCGCCGAAAAGACCGGCCGAGCGGCTGGCGCACAGGAGGCGACGGAACGCCTCTCCGCCGCTATCGGCGCCGAAGGCGTCAAAGGCGATGCGGGTCGCATGTCGGCGGCGCTCGATCTGGCGGTCAAGTCGCCGGGCATGAGCGGTGCCGATGTCGCCGCCTTCGTCGTCGCCAATGTTGCGGCGGCCAAGCCAGCAGCAAGCGCGGATGCCGCGGCTTACGAGAAGACCCGCCTGGCCGCCGCCGGCCTGGCGCAGCCCGGCGGTAAGGACGCATCTCAGGACGCGACCAGCCGGATCCTCGGCAACTATCGCGCCTCGACTGGAGCGCCTGCCAAACAAGGCTGACGGCCGCGCCGGCTGACAGCTCAATCCCAGCAACGACAACCACAACTCACCGAAAGGGTTGATCATGACCAGCATTCCTTTTGCACAGCCGGGCATGGCGGCCCGCGACGTGTCCGAAACCTTTACGTCCGCCGAGATCTTCAACTCGGCCATTCCCCATCCGGTCACGGAAGATTTTCCGGTGGCTGCCGATTTGGCCCTGCCGGCCTTCTCGGTAGTCGGGCTCAATGCGGCTGCCACCAGCCTGGCTCTGGCGACACTGCTTTATGCGGCCGGCAGCAAGGCCACTGGCCGTCTCGTGTTCTCCGGCGTTGGCACCGTCGACGACACCATCACCATCGGCGCGACCGTCTATACGCTAAAGGCGGCGCCGACCACTGTCGCCGGGCAGGTGAAGATCGGCGCCACGGCGGCCGAGACCGCCAGCAACCTGATCGCGGCCATCAATGCCGGTGCAGGTGCTGGTACGGCTTATGGCTCGCTCACCGTGGCGCATCCGGACGTCAGTGCGCAATCTGACGCGGCCGGCATCGTCGGCCTTGTCGCCAAGGTGGCAGGCGCGGCGGGTAATGCGATCGCTACCACCGAGGTCGGAACGGCAACTGCCTTTGCCAATACCACGCTGGTCGGCGGTGTCGATCAGGTCGGCGTCGCGCCGATCGGGATCACCACGGCGCCTGTGGTTGACACCGACGCCGCGCAGCGCGTCGCCATCTATCGTGCCGGCAACTTCAACCCGGACGCACTCAACTGGCATGCCTCCTTCGATACGGACGCCAAGAGGGAAGCCGCCTTCCGCGGCGCCCCCACGCCAACCAACATCGTCGTCCGCAAGCGTCTCTGACGCGAAAACAGCAACTCCCCCTTCCACGCAATCGCGGCTGAGGCCGCCTCTTTTCACAAAAGGGCCACGACCATGGCGGACTTCGACCACTATGAACTCTGGGACACGCACACTCTGCTGGGTGTGTTCCGCGAACTCGACATCGTGCCGAGCTACTGGCTCGACCTGCTCTTCCCGAACCAGATGTCGTCGACCGACGAATATATCGACCTGGAGAAGATCCCGCGCTCTGGCCGCAAACTCGCGCCCTTCGTCGCGCCGATGGCGCAGGGTCGCGCCATCTACGAAGAGGGTGCGCGCCTCGAGCGCTTCAAGCCTGGCTACGTCAAGGCTAGCGACCCCGTCTCGCCGCTGCGCGCCTTGACCCGCCGTCCGGGCACGCTGCTCGGTCCCAACGCCCAAAGCCCGGCCGCCCGCTACGACGCGGTAAAAGCCGACATCCTGCAGTTTCACCGCGTCGCGGTCGAACGGCTGTGGGAATGGATGGCGGCGAAGGCGATCATCGACGGCAAGGTTGTCATTGAAGGCAAGGACATGCCCCAGCGTCTGGTCGATTTTGGCCGCGCCGGCGGCCACACCGTCGTGCTCGGCGTGGGCGCCCGCTGGGGCGACGCCGGCGTCTCCATCCTGGACGACATTCAGAGCTGGGCCGACATGATGCATTCGGCCGAGTTTGGCGGTGCTCCGAACCGCATCACCGTCGGCACCGATGCCTGGGGCGTCATGCGCCGGGACGCGGAAATCCTCGCTGAGATGGACCTGACCCGGCGCGGCAACGCCGACCTGACGATCAAGACTGGTCTGATGACCACCGGCGAGGTTCGCTATGGCGGTACGCTCGGCGGGGGCATAGAGGTCTGGGTGTACAAGGACTATTACACCGTCAACGGCGTTGTAACGCCGTTCATGTCGCCGAAGGACGTGGTCTTGTCCGGCCCGAATGTGCAGGGCTATCGCTGCTTTGGCACGATCGTCGACCTGCATGCCCAGTTCGAGGCGCTGCCGATCTTCCCGCGTAACTATGTTCCGGAAGGCGATGTCGCCATCGAGCAAATCCTCACCCAGTCGGCGCCGCTGATGGTGCCGGTCAACCCCAATGCCACTTTGAAGGCGACCGTTCTGGCCTAATCGCCACCGGGTCTGCCCTCGTTAGTCCGGCATCCTCAAACCGAAACTGGAGACGTATCATGGTCAAAGCTGTCGCTTTGAACACGGTTCACCTGTGCAAGACGCCGGGCGAGAAAACCCCGGAAGGCAAGGTGGCCAAACGCGCCGAAATCGAGGTCAAAGCGCCCGGCTCGATCCTCGACCTCGACAAGAAGCAGTTCGAGGATCTTGTAGCCAAGGGCGCCGTGCGCTCGGCCACTAAGGTGGACCTTGCCCGCGCGGATGCGGCCGCCGAGATGGACCTCGGAACGCCCTGACATGATCGACTGGAACGAGGCTTTGGCGGCGACAGATTCTACCGTCGCCGAAGTCTTCGACCGCGAAAGCTTTCGCGTGGTGCCGACGGCACGGCGCGTCGGCGTCAACGAGACCCGCATGGCCGATCCGGATCGCGTGGGATTTCCCTTCCTCGGCTCGATTGACTTCGGCCCGGCTGTCCTCACACCTGGCTTTTCGCATCCCTCCACATTGACGTCGAACCGCGAGCGGTCGCGCGAGATGCCGAGCCACGAGGCGGTCATCACTGCGCTCTCGACCGACTGGCCGGAGCCGGTGAAGGTCGAGGACCAGATTGTGTGGGAGGGGCCGGCCGGCGAGGTGAAGGGCCGCTTTCTCGTTGCAGCCATCCCCGCGGACGGCGGAAAAAGGCTGGCCATCTTCGTCAACCGCACCAAGGGCAAACCATGACCATCGCCGCCGAGATCGCCCGGCTGGCGGCCGTCGAGAGTTTTTGCCCGACCGCGGCGATCCTGGCCGAGACAGGGTTCCCGACCCTCGCCCGCGCCCGCGTCTTCGACAGCCGCCGTCCGTCGGTCGACCTGCTCGATCCCGGCGAGGAATATACGCCGGTGCTGTCGCTGTTCACGCGCCGGTCGCAATCGCCGCGCCGCGGGCCCGGGCAGGGCAGCGTTGCCCGCAATGGCAGCACCATCTTGGAAGTCGTCGCCGAACTGGCGGTCGCAGCAAAGGACGAGGACGGCGCGGAATTCGTCGACGCCATGGCCGGCTCCGATCCGAAGGCGCGCATCGTGCTGTCGGCGCTGTGCGCGCAAGTCCGCTACGTCCTGACGCAAGGGCCGACCGGAGCGATCTTTCGCAAGAGCGTCATGGCGATCGAGAGCATCGACGAGGAAGGCTTTGCCGTCCCCGAGCTCGGCCTGCGCTGGCAGCGCACGACGATGTTGTTCGACTGCCAGATACCGGATGACGACTTTTCTGGCGGGGCAGGTTTGCCGCAGCCGGCTGCGAGCATTGCGGCGATGTTGCCGGCAAATTCCTATGCCAAGGCGACGCTCGACAACATGGCGGCGCAGTTCGCGTCTGCCACGCCGTTGCCCGTCATCGACACGATCGCCTTCGAAGTGAAGCAGGCCGGCGTGTCCGGCCAGGTCGGAACCGCCGCCGCCGTCGAACCGCCGTTCCCCGATATTGAGGACTAGACCATGGCCAATCTCGTTCACGCCAGGCTGGCGGATGCCTCGCACCGCCTGCCGCATCCGTTCCGTCCAGCCACCGATTTTCCGGCCGAAGGCCAGTCCATCGACCGCGAAGACCCGGTCTGGATGCAGCTCATCAATGACGGCTCGCTGATCGTCGAAGAAATCGAAGCGCCTGCCGTTCCGGCTGCAGGCAAGCGCAAGGAGAAAAACTGATGGGCATCCAGTTCAACAACATCCCCGGCGCCGGCCTGGTCGCGCCGCTCTTCGCCTTCGAGGTCACCTCGGGCGGCAGCTACCAGTCGGAATCGCGGCTGCTGCTGATCGGCCACAAGAATGCCGGCGCGGCGATTGCCGACAATTTGCCGCAAGCGATCGGTTCGGCGCAGGAAGCCGTCGCCCTTGCCGGCGCCGGCTCGATGCTTGCCGAAATGGCGCGCGTCGCCTTCCTCAATGCGCCGGTGCAGGAGACCTGGATCGTTTCCGCCGCCGCCGTTGGCGTGGCGCGCGCCGACACCATCAAGGTGAATTCCGTTCCGGCCGGCGGCGGCGTCGGCACGATCGAGATTGCCGGCGAGCCGGTGCAGGTGCAGATCGCCGCCGGCGACAGCGTCAACACCGTGGCCGCAGCGCTTTCCGCCGCGATCAACGCCTATTTCAACCCGCTCACCGGCGCCTCGCTGCCGGTGACGGCGGCGGTTGTGACCGACACCGTCACCACCACGGCCCGGCATGCCGGCGCCATCTTCGGCGATCTCGACTTCTATGTGCCGACGACGATCGCGGCCAACGCCTTTGCCGGCGCGGCACTCACGCTGACCAACACCGTAGCGGCGGCCGGTGATCCCGACCTGTCGGCGGCACTCGCCTCGCTCGGCGATGATCCCTTCGACTGGATCGTCTCGCCTTTCGCCGACGCGACCAATATCGGCCGCTATGCTGCGCTGCTCAACGATACGTCCGGACGCTGGGCCTATAACAGGCAGGTCTATGGCCATGTCTTCGCGCCCTCGACCGGCTCGACCTCGGCTCTGACCACGCTCGGCCTGTCGCTCAACGACCGCCATCTGACCATCCTGCCGCGCATCGCCGCGGCCGGCAACGCGACGCCGGCCTGGATGTGGGCCGCAGGCCTCGTCTCTCGCATCGTTCCCTGGCTGTCCGATGGCGTCACCGGCAACGTCTCGCGCAATCAGACCGGGCTTGTCGTCGAAGGCGTCAAGGCGCAGCGCAACCGCGCGACCGTGCCGACCTATGCCGGCCGCAACACGCTGCTGCGCTCCGGCATTTCCAGCTTCATAATCACGGCCGATGGCCGCGTGGCGATCGACAAGATCATCACCACGTATCAGAAGGACGCCAACGCGCAGCCCGACGAGACCTTCCGCGACATCCAGGCCATCGGCCAGCTGGTTGCCATCCTGCGTTTCTTTCGGGCGCAGCTGTCCTATGAGCACGGCCAGAAGGCGCTTGCCGACGAAAACCCCGGCGGCCTCGGTTCGCTGACGACACCGAAGGCGATCAAGGCAACGCTGGTCCATGCTGCCGAGACGATGGAGAAACAGGGCGTGCTCGAGAACGCGCGCGGTTTCGCCGATCGCCTCGTCGTCCAGCGCAACACCGAAAGCGCCAACCGCGTCGACATCCTGTCGCCGATCGATCGCGTCAACGCGCTGGACGTGATCGCCGCCAACGCCCGGCTCTACAGCCAGTATCGCGCCGCCTGACCTGGCACCTGCCAGCGCCATCCAACTGAGAGGATAAACCCATGCAGAATTTCGGCGGAGAGATGACGTTCGCCCTTTCGACCGGCGACCGCATCGTGGTGCGCGGCGCGGCTGAGATCATGCCGTCCAACGTCAACATCGAAGGCAACGCCAATCAGGACGGCTCGATCTATCGCACCGTCGAGCCGACCGGCTTCAAGGCCAACCTGACCTTCGAGGATATGGCGGCCGACGACTGGAACCGGCTGATGCGCGCCTCGGGTTTCAACGTGACGCTCAACGAGAGCTTCACCGGCACTCAGCATCTTTGGACGGAATCGGCATTCACCGGCACGCCGACGATCAACCGGGCGAGCGGCGAGGTTACCGGCGTTGCGCTGATCGCCCGCGCCTACAAGAAGATCTGACATGGCCGACAAGATCGTTCCATTGTCCAAGCGCTACGAGGCGCATGGCGAGCCCTTCGACAGCGTCACGCTGCGCGAACCGCGCTTCGAGGATCTGCTGGCGCTGGGCGAGCCCTATGAGGTGCAGCGCGCAGCCGGCAACAATGTCGTCATCGAGAACGTCGACACCGTCGCCGCATATGTCCGTCGCTGCGTCACGGCGCCGGGGATCGAAAAGCTTGGCGCGCTCACCTTGGCCGACGCCAGGCTGGTGCGCGATGCGGTGATCGGTTTTTTTATGGTTTCCGCGTCGCCGGACGCCAAGTAGGCGACGTTGTCGGCATCCAGGCCGACGATCTTCTGTTCTTCTTCGGCTGGCAGCCCGGCGTTGTCTTGCCGATGACCTTTTCCGAGATCGCCACGCTGCATGGGCGCGGCATTGAATTCCTGAAGCGCAGGCCGAAAAAATGAGCAACCGCACGATCGAGGCCATTCTGCGCCTGTCGGCGAAGCTCGGCCCGATGGGCGCCTTCGGGCAGTTGTCGAGCAAGCTCAATCAGGTGAACCAGAAGGCGCAAGCGTTCAACAAGACGCAAGGAGTCATGGCGCGCAACAGCATGATTGCCGCCAACGCTGTTCGGGGGCTTGCCGCCTACGGTTTGGTGCGCGGCGCGGGCCAGTTGGTGACCAACTTCGCCGATGCCGAACGCCGGCTGACGAGGATCGCTGTCAACGCCGATGCCAGCAAGGACAAGCTTGGCGAGATGTTCCGCACGGTCGACCGCGCCGCACTCGACTATGCGATGACGCAGGACGGCATCACGGATGGTCTCGAAGCGCTTGTCGCTTCCGGCCGCAGCGTCGACGAGGCTCTGTCGTTCCTGCCTTCCGTCGCCGCCACGGCGCAGGCGGCCGGCGCTGAAATCGCCGACATCGCCACTACGGCGGATGCTATCGGCAGCTCGTTCAAGTTTACCGGCGACAACATGCAGCGGGCCTTCGACATCCTCGTCACGTCTGGCAAGCAGGGCAAGTTCGAACTCAAGGACATGGCCCAGTATCTGCCGTCGCTGGCGCCGGCCATGGCCGCGCTCGGCTACGAGGGCGAGAAGGGTCTGGGCAAGCTGGCGTCGATGCTGCAGACCGTGCGCCTGCAAACTGGTGATGCCAGTTCGGCCGCCACCAATTTGCAGAACGTGCTGCAGAAGATGGAGGCGAACGAGACGGCGAAGAGTTTCTCGAAGTTCGGCATCGATCTGCGCAAGGAAATGGCCAAGGCGCGCAAGGAAGGCCGCGACCTGCTCGACGTGTTCATCGAACTGACCGAGCGGGCGCTCAAGGGCGACCTCTCGAAGATCCCGCAGCTATTCACCGATGCCCAGTTCATGCAAGGCATGCGCGCCCTGTTGCAAGGGCGCGACGCCATGGAAGGTTTCCAGAAGGCGCTCGAAAATGTCGATGGCGCGACGATGCGCGATCTGGGTGTCATCCTCGACGGGAACAAGGCGAAGATCGACAGGATGGCGGCGTCCTGGGAGCGGATGAAACGTTCCATTGGCGGCGGCATCGCCGGGCCAGCGACGGGCGCCATGGACTTCGTCAGCTCCAATATGGACAAGGCGCAGTTCATCAACGCGCAGCTCGACAAGGAAGGCATGGGCTTTTGGGAAAAGCGCATGTGGTGGGCGCGCAACGGCTTCGACAATCACGACCAGGGGCTGAAGGCTTTCCAGGGCGGCTGGCGTTCGCCGGAAGGCCTGATCGCCGCCAAGGGGCCGATGAGTGCGAGCCCGGAACTGCCGTCGCGGCGCCAGGACCAGCCGGGCCGCATACCGCTGCCGACACCGCGTCCGGTGGCGCCAGGCATGGCCGAGCAATACCGGCTCTACGGCCGCGGGCACGCGGCCGCCGTGCGCAACAGCGTTAAGGTCGAGAAGCCGGCCGGCTATTTCGGCAACGAGATCGATTTCAGCGCGATGGAGCGGGCCACGGACGCCGCTGCCGCCGACCTGAAAGGAGCCGGCGTCGAGACGGCGTCGTCCGTGGCCGATGGCGGCAAGCAGGCCGGAGACAGCATCAAGTCGGGCGCCGACACTCTGGCGTCGGTCGCGGGCAAGCTCGAGGCGGCGATCGTCTCGGGCGCCAACAGTCTCGCCGCCGCTGCCCGCAGCGCGGCGGCCGACCTGTCGCGGCCGATCGGCTCTCTCAAGCAGGTTCGCGCCGACACCGGCCGCTCGGATGCCGGCCGCGCGATGGGGCCACGCTGATGCGCGACTGGTTGAAAGCCTTCCGGCCCGCCACGTTTCGCGGTGTACCGTTCTTCGTCGACTATGAGGACGCCGAGGGCGGGCGCCGCGTCGCCGTCTCGCCGATCGCCTATTCCGACCTGCATGTCACGGAGGACATGGGCGGCGATGTCAGGCGGTTTTCGCTAAGCGCCTATGTCGCCGGCGATCTCGCTGATGCCGCCGCTCGCGCGTTCACCGCCGCGCTCAATGCACCAGGCGCCGCGACGCTGGTGCTGCCGATGGGCGGCCCGGTGCTGGTCAGGGTGCCACGCTGGTCTCTGTCGCGGGAGCGCAGCCGCGCCGGCTATGTCGGCTTCGACATCGAATTCGTTGCAGCCGGTCTGCCGTCGCTACCCTTCGCCGCTGTGCCCGGCGCGCTGGCCATTGCTTCGCTGATCGCGGCCGGCATCGACATGATCGCCGCCGCGACCGCCTTCCGTATGCGTGATGTCGCGCCGGGGCAGGCTGCACCCTCGGCACTGGCGGCCGCATCAGCCGCGTCCAGGATGTCTGCGGTTGCCGACGCATCGGAACTGCCCGAGGACAAGCGGCCGGCCGTCGCCGACGCGATCGCGACCATCACGCGCCTTGCGGTGCAGCCAGTTGCGCAGGCATCGGCTATTGCCGCCGCGTTCGTCTCGACTGTCGGCGCCATTGCCGATGTGGCGAGCCCGGCCGAAGCGGTCGAGGCCTTTGCCGTCGCGGCGGTGCCGGCCGGAGACGATGTCTTCGACCTGGTGTCGGCCGCTGCCTTCGCCGCCGGTTTCTGCCAGACATTGGCGGCCGGGGATTACCTTTCGCGTCAGGATGCACGCCGCGCCCGCGACCGGATTTCGCCGGTCGTCGATCCGGTGCTCGACGCGTTGTCGACGGGTCTGGATGTTTCCGTCAACGAATGGCTGTCCGACATCGCTGCAACCGCGGCGTCCGATCTCAGCGCCGTCGCTGCCAACCGCGCGCCGCTGGTCACCGTGCAGACCGAAATATCGCTGCCGGCGACCGCGTTGGCCTATGCGCTTTATGGCGACGCAGGCCGGGCCGGTGAACTGGCGCGCCGCAACAGCGTCGCGACCCCGGCGGCGATGCCGATCAGCTTCGAGGCCATCGCGCCTTAGCCTAAGTAAGACGCCGCCACGGGGTGGCCTGAGAGGATTGCGCCTTGCCGCTTGAGACGATTGCCATCCAGGCAGGTGGCCTGTTCCTGCCGTGGCAGGATGTCTCGATCTCGATCTCGGCC
The DNA here is from genome assembly GCF_055811075.1 of Mesorhizobium sp. WSM4820. Taxonomy (NCBI): domain Bacteria; kingdom Pseudomonadati; phylum Pseudomonadota; class Alphaproteobacteria; order Hyphomicrobiales; family Phyllobacteriaceae; genus Mesorhizobium; species Mesorhizobium sp. WSM4820. The sequence continues at coordinate 30,383 of NZ_JBVVQN010000021.1, forward strand.
GAGGAGGCCGTGCGCACCGCTGTGGTGAACGGGCACATCCCGCCTGGTGTCGAGCCGCCATGGCCAGACGAGAAGGCCAGCCTGACCGCGAACGGCACCTTGCTCTTGACCGGCTACGTCAGGGACTTCCGGCCCGACCAGGGTCCAGACGATTGGCGCATGGCGCTTTCCTTGGTCTCGCGCACTGTCGACGCGGTCGAGACGTCGATCCTGCACAAGACCGGCCTGGTCGAGAACAGGGATATCAGGGGCATCGGCGAGGCCTTCGACAATCTGGGCATCGGCATCGAGGCGAAAGGATCGTTCGAAACCATCGCCAAGCACCAGATCGAGCCGGGCGAATCGCTCTATTCGACGCTGGAGCCGCTGGCGCGTGCGGAAGCCGCGATCATCCACGACACGCCGGAAGGCAAGTTGCGCATCGTCAAGAAACCGGATGGGTCGCATAGCGGCGGCCTGGTTGCCGGCGTCAACATTATTTCGGCCAGCGCTGAGTTCTCGGGGCAGGGTCGGTACAATCCGGTCGTGGTGCGCGGCCAGCAATCGCGCGGCGTCACCCCGCAGGCGATGCGGCCGGAAGCAAAGACCAGCGATCCCTCGGTCGGCCGTGTCAGGCCAAAGATCGTCGTGCTCGATGGCGAGGCGACGACGGCGCATATGAAGAATGCGGTCGAATGGGAAGCGCGCGCGGCAGCCGGCCTTGCGATCACGGCGACCGTCATGGTGTCTGGCTGGCGAGATGCCGGCGGCAAGATATGGACGCCCAACTGGCTGGTTTATGTCCGCCATCCGCGCATCTATCTCGACCAGATGATGGTCATCAAATCGGTGGAACTGACGCAGGATACGCAGGCCGACAGTGACGGCACGCGGGCGACGCTGACGCTGACCGACCCTCGCGCGCTTGGCGGATCCTCGTCCGGTTCGAAGTCCGGCAGGGGCTGGTCGGCGCCGGAGCCCAAGGCGGAGTACTCGGCGCAATGAAATCCTCGGCGCATCTCACGCGGTTCGAAATCGATAGCTCGCGTTTCGACAGCGGCCAGCTGCTGATCTCGGGCCGTGGCCTTGCCGGCGAGACGTTCAAGGATCTGCTCTACGTCCAGCCGCATGGCGCTGCCAGCCGCCCGCCGAAGGGCGCGATCGGCGTTGCCATGGTCATGCCAGGCCGGCGTACTCAGGCGCTGCTCATGGGCATTGAGCACGCCGGGCATCGGCCCGACCTGCCGGGCGGGGCGGCGGCGCTTTACGATGCGTCGGGCAACATCATCAAACTGTTCGCGGGAGGCGTGACCATGGATTTCGGCTCCCGCACCATCACGCTGACGGGCGGCACCTGGAATTTGAAAGGCGACCTCAACGTCGACGGCAACATCACGGCGACCGGCTCGATCATCGACGCCGGCGGCAACACCAACAACCACTCGCACTGATGATCAGGATTGTTCCGCTCACGGGCGACGGCGAACCACTGCTATCGCCGGATACGCTATGGGACGGCACGTCAGGCGACTGGGCGCTTGCCGGTGAAGACAAGGCCAATGCCGGCGGCCTGCGCGCCAAGGCGGCATTGGCCACCGCCGTGCTGCTCTGCCTGATGACCGACGCTCGCGTCGAGCCGGACGAGCTGCCGCCCGAAGAACAGAACCGCGGCTGGCCCGGTGACAGCTTCGACCTGCGCACCGATCTCGGCGAGACCGCGATCGGCTCAAAGCTCTGGCTGCTGCGCCGCTCGACGGCAAGCGACGCGACCGCCTTGCGGGCTGAAGACTACGCCCGTGCCGCCTTGCAGACGCTGGTCGACCAGGGCGCGGTTTCATTCGTCGAGGTGACCGGTACGGCGCTGCCGGCCGAGCGGCGCATCGATCTCAAGATTCTTTTGAAGGACCGCGATGGCGCGGTCGTCTTCGATCGCCGCTTCGGCGTCCTGTGGGAGCAATTGCGTGGCCTGGACCGTCCTCTCGCCGTCTGAGATATCGGCCCGGCTGCGCGGCGCCTTGCGCCGCTATTTGCCGGGCACCGATGCGCTGGTATGGCCGAACAATCTGACGGCGATCGTCAAGACGGTCGCCGCGGGGCTGCACGACATGCATCTGCGTGCCGCCTGGCTCTACGAGCAGATCTTCGCCACCACGGCCAGCGTGCAGCACCTGGAGCGGCACGGCGCCGAACTCGGCATCTATCGCCGGCCGATGGCGCGTGCAGAAGGTATTGTCACGTTGAGCGGCTATGCCGACACGATCTATCCGGCCGGCATGGCCTTCATCGCCGGCAACCGGCTCTATCACTCGATTTCGGATGCTCGCTCCGATCTGACCGGCTTGCTGACGCTGACGATCCTGTCCGACGACTATGGTGTCGCCACCAACATCGCCGCCGGCGAGACGGTGGAGCGCGCCGACCCGACCCAGTTTCCCAATCTCGAGCTGGAAGCGACGGTGGCCAGCGGCGGCATTGGCGGCGGAGCCGATACCGAGACCGATGCATCGCTGCGCGCGCGCATCCTTGACCGCAAGCGCCGCCCGCCGCAAGGCGGGGCTTACTCCGATTATGAGCAGTTCGCCCGTGCCGTTCCCGGCGTCACCCAGGCTTGGGCCTTTCCTTTTGAGGACGCACCGGGCACGGTCGGCGTCTGGTTCCTGTTCGAAGGTCGCGAGAATGGCATTCCGGAGGCCGGTGACATCGCTCTGGTGGAGGATGCGCTGGAGGCGCGTCGCCTGATCCGTGCCGGCCTGTCGGTCTCGGCGCCGATTCCTGCGCCGCTCGACATCACCATCGCCAATCTGGCCGTCGACACAGTGCAGACGCGCGCAGCGATTGCAGCCTCGATCGCCGCCATGCTGGTCAGGCGCGCCCGGCCGGGTGTCGCCTCGGCGCCGTTCACCCTGTCGCGCTCATGGATCTCTGAGGCGATCAGCCTTGCCGTCGGCGAGGATCGGCATTTCCTGATCGATCCGTCCGGCGACATTACGTATGTCGGCGGCGAGATGCCGGTGCTGGGCACTGTCAGCTATGTCTGACGCCGCGCGCTGGCCGCGCTATCCTGGCGAGGATGAGCTTGCCTTCTTCCACTTCGCCCCGGACGACCCGTTCATTGGCCCGCCGCCACAAGGCGACGTCCTGTCCGATCCCTCCGATGAAACAGCCGAAGGGTTTCTGACCGCGCTGCTGCCGAAGGGGGCGGCATGGGGCACGCCTGATAACCAGGCGATTGATCCCTTGTCGGTTCTGGCGCGCTTCTGGCGGGTGATCGGATCGGCCTTTGCCGATGCCTACCGGGCGCTGTTCGGCGTCACGCTCGAATCGACAGCGGTCACGCTGGTCAATTCGCTCGACGACTGGGAGATCGAATATGGGTTGCCGGACCCCTGTCTTGGGCCGGATCAGACGATCGATGCCCGCATGCGCTCGCTGCTGCTGAAGATCCGCTCCGGCGGCACCATCACGCCGGCCGATTTCATCAAGCTCGCCGCCGATGCCGGCTATGCGATCTCGATCGAAGAGCCGACGCCGTTCCGCATGGGCGGCTCGGCCATGGGCGGCACGCAAGCGCTCGGCGGCGGCTACCCGTCCGAATATGTCTGGATCGTCAAGGTGCCCGGCGTATCGGTCGACCATTTCCGCATGGGCGTCGGCCGCATGGGCGAGACGCCGCTCGGCAAGCTCGGCCTGCCGGACGACCTGGTCTGCCTGTTCAACGCGCTGAAGCCGGCGTGGACCACTGTTATTTTCTCGGCCTGAAAAGGGTGAACTCATGAAATTCGTCAATCCGCGCAATGCGCCGCCGTCCACTTCGCGCATTCCCTATTGGGACGAGAACAAGCCGGCCGGCCTCGACGGCTCGATCCCTCCGGCGAAGGTGCTGAACGACACCCAGGACGAGATCCTGAAGGTGATCACCGAGGCCGGACTGACGCCCGACCCGAACGATCCGACGCAGCTCTGGCAGGCCCTGCAGGCGCTGATCGCGTCCATTGTTGCCGGTGAAAGCCCGTCGATCGAAGTTCCGCCCGGTTCTATCTCGATGTTCGCGGCTGCCGGGGCGCCGACCGGCTGGCTGAAATGCAACGGCCAGGCTGTCAGCCGCGTCACCTATGCCGATCTGTTCGCGGCAATCGGCACCAGTTGGGGCGCCGGCGATGCGGTTACCACCTTCAACGTGCCGGACTTCCGCGGTGAATTCCTGCGCGGCTTTGATGACGGGCGAGGAATCGACGCCGGGCGCGCCTTCGGCACCTGGCAGGACTATGCGACCGCTCGGCCGAAGAACGACACCGTCCAGCGCGTCGATCCGGCGACAGGCGATCCCGTCACGCTTAAGCAGGCCGGCAACCTGTCGCCGGCGACCAATCCGTCGCAGGTCGGCTTTGTCCGCGCCTCGAAACTCGGCGAGCGGGTTGTGAATGACGGCTGGGATCCTGGCGGCGGCTCCAACCCCTATGTCGACATCGTCAACGTCGTGACCGGCGATGCCGAGACGCGGCCGCGCAACCGCGCGGTGCTCTACATCATCAAGACTTGATTGTCTCACGGGCCGCTCCGCCCCGTCTGTCGGCCGAGTAAACCCCTTCTCATTCAGGATTGAACCATGGCCGCACCCGATCTGTTTGGGATACTGGATGTCGTCAAGAAACTGACGGCGCCGCCTGGCCTGGAGACCGCACATGTCGACGGCTTCTCCTGGGCGAGGAACGGCCTCTCCTATGGCGATTCGACCAAGCTGACCGCCGACGACTGGAACCGCATCATCGCCAATCTGCGCGCTGTGCTGATCGGCTCCGGCGTCGATCTGACGACGCTCGATCCCGCCGACCCGGAGCTGCTGAAGACGGTTCTGCAGCTCTATCTCGGCATGGCTGTGACCGACATCCTGTCGGGTGTCGATGTTGGCGGCTACGGCATGATGGCCAAGGCCATCTATGACGCCAACAATGACGGCCTCATCGACATCGACCATGGCGGCACCGGGGCCGCGAGCCTGATCGACGCCGCCGACAACCTGTCGGCAATGTCCGCCGACATCGCCAGCGCGGCGACCACCGATCTCGGTGACGCCACCGGCATCAATGTCCGGATCACCGGCACGTCCGCGATCTCGTCCTTCGGCTCGGCCCCTGACGGGGCCATTCGCCGTCTGACTTTCGCCGCACCACTGACACTGACCTATAATGCCGCCAGCATGATCCTGCCGGGTGCTGCCGACATGCAGGTCTCGGCGGGCGACACTGCCCTGATGCAGTCGCTCGGCTCCGGCAACTGGCGCATGGTCGGCTTCTTGCGGGCGAGCGGTGCGCCGGTCATCGACACCATCGTCCTCAAGCAAGGCGCCAATCCGCTGCCAACGGCCGAAGGCGACGCCCGCTGGGATACCGATGACAACATTATCGTCGTCGGCGACGGCGCCGGGCAAAAGCTATTCCTGGCGGCGCCTGCCGGTGTGGCAGCTGGCGACCTGTTTTACGCCAGCGGACCCAAGGTTCTAACGCGCCTTCCGAAGGGCGCTGCGCGGCGCACGCTGCGCATGGACGCCGGCGCGACCATACCGGAGTGGGGCGGTGGCAACGGCCCGGCCGATGCCGTCCTGGAAGACCAGAAGCCGTCCGGCACCAGCGGTGGCACATCAGCCCCCGGCGTTGGCGCGTGGGCAGTCCACACGCTCAACACCAAGGTTCGCGATCCCTACAATTTGATGGCGCTGGCAAGCAACGTCTTCACGCCGGCGAACTCCGGCTGGGTCGAATGGCAGGTCGGCGCCTATGCCATCCCTATTCAGGCACGTCTTTATGATGTGACGGCCGGTGCCGAAGTCGCGACCGGCATTGGCACGGTGGGCAACAGCTCGCCAAACAGCGGCAGCATGGCGGTTGGCGGTGCCGTGGTCATAGGCGGCCACGCCTACCGTCTGGAATATCGGACCGGGGCTACCAATGCCGATGGTCTCGGTGTCGCCTTCGGCTTCGGCTCGATCGAGGTTTACGCCCGACTGAAATATTGGGGAGACGCATGAGCAATTTCGTCCTGGTCGAAAACGGCATCGTCGTTCAGTCAGACCGTTCGGGCACTGCGCCGGAGGGCTTTATCGAAGCCGATGAATCGGTCTGCCCGGGGTTCCTGTTCGACGGCGAAGTCTTCACCCTGCCGCCAATCGAGCCGGTCATTCCCGATCGGGTCTCCGCTCGCCAGTTCAAGCTGCAGCTTCTAGCCGCCGGACATTTGGCCGAGGTCGAAGCCTGGATCGCGGCGCAAGGCGCGGCCGTCCAGATCGCCTATGACAATAGCGGCAGCTTTGTCCGCACTGATGCAACGATGCAGGCCGGGTTCACCGCGCTGGGTTTCGCGGGCGCGCAGGTTGACGCGTTCTTCACCGCCGCGGCGGCGCTCTGATGGCCAAATATGTTTATCCCAATGTCGAGCCGATCCGGCCGGGTTACGATATCGAGTTTCGCCTGCAATTCCCGCAGGATCTGTGGGATGGCGAACAGATCGGAAGCGGCCGGCTGGTGGCGCAGTTCCGCTCGGCCGTGCCTGGCCCGGTGTTGTTCGAAGCCGATACCGAAACCGCAACGCTGCAGCGCGAGGCTCTGCGCACGCTGGCTTTCTTCCTGTCGGAAGAGGCCACGCGGCCGATGGACGCCTCGACCATCGTCGTCTTCGATATCGCCCGCATCGACGGCGCCGATCGCCGCATCGTGCTCGACAAGGTGATCTGGCCAGTCCTCAAAACGGTGACCCGCGATGTCGAATGAAGCGATCCTAGAAATCCCCAATGTCGTCGTCATCTCGGGTCCGGCCGGCCAGTCGCTCCAGATCGTGGAGAGCGCCGCCGACCTGATCGCCGATTTCGGCCGCGATGGCGACCGCGCAGTCATCCGCACCAACGGGGACGAATGGCTGAAGACGGCCGGTGTCTGGGCCGCGACAGGCGCCAACTTCTGGGGTACGCTGCTGGAGCAGGGGGCCGCGCAGGTCGACGCGGCAACAGAACAGGCGGGGGTCGCGACAGAAGGCGCGCAGGCGACGGCTGCCGATCGTGTTCAGACCGGGCAGGATCGCACCGCGACCGGTCTTGATCGGGTGGCGACGGGGCAGGATCGTGCCGCGACCGGCGAGGATCGCGTAGCCACCGGGCAAGATCGCACCGCGACCGGCCTCGACAGGCAGGCGACAGCCGCCGATCGCGCCGCAGTGCAGTCCAAGTTCAACCACACGGGCGGCCTGCAGCGGCTACCACAACAGGCGGCCGTCCAGCCGATCATTCTGGGCACAAACGGCGGCACGTTGCTCGGCATGCGCCTTTCCGATGGCAAGGCGATTCTCAACCTCGCGTCGGAGAGCGTCGAAATCGCATCCGACAACGTTGGCGTCCTTAGAGCCATTGACCGGGCAGTCGCCATTCCGGGGCGCGGTCTTCACAACTATGTCGGCGTCGATGCCCGTAAACCGATCATCGCCGGCAAGAATGGCGGCGTGCTCGCGTGGTTGGACACCAGCGTCGATCCGCCAACACTCAGCGGTGCCTTCACGCTGACGGGCGTTCAGTATCAGGCGCTGTTCCCCAACGATCTTCGTGGCCGCGTCTCCGACTATGCCGAGATCGTGGAGCAGTCCGTCGAGACATTGCGCTTCATCCGCCCTGTCAACGATGGCAATAATTTCCAGCACTGTGCGCCGGGAGCCCGCGTCGGCTACATCACGACCGCTCAGTACATGCAGCTTGAAGTGCACTGGAACAACCTCGTCACCCGGCTCGACACCTACAACACGATCTGCGCCATCTTGGTCGACGGCGTGCTGCATTCCACATTCTCCAGCGGCTTTGCCCCGGGAACGCCGGGAGACCAGAGCTATACGTTCGACTTCGGCTCGGTTGGCCTGCGCAAGGTCGAGATCGTGTGGTGCTACGCTGCCGGGATGGAGCTTCGCCAGACACGTTTTTCGGCCAACGCAGCTTTGGCCATTGCCGATGCTCGTCCGACCAAGATCCTAAACGTGCATGGCGACAGCACCACGCATGGCATGACGGCCAGTTCCATTGTCACCACCTGGTCGTTCGGGCTGGCGGCAGACCTCGGCCGCCAGCTTCTCAACACGGCCAATGGCAGCAACACGGCGGTTGCATCGCAAGGCGCACTCGTTGCGCAGGCGATCCTCGATACGGGCATCGCCGACGCCAAGGCGCTCTACTCGATTGGTATCAACGACTGCATAACCAACCGCGTGCCGACCGTGGCATTCAAGACCGCCGTTGAGGGGTATCTGGCCGGGTTTCGTGGTCTGTGCCCGACCGTTCCGATGGTCTTCTGCGGAGCCTTCTACTGCCCGGCTCACGAGACGGCGCACACCTATCCGTTGCAGGATTACCGCGACGTTTTGCAGGCCATCGTTGTCGCCGCCGCCGACCCGAATCTGACCTATGTCGACGGCAAGACCTTGATGGTGAACAGCGCTGACCGCCTTGTTGGTGACCAGACACACCCGAATGATCTCGGCTGTTCCGAGATCAGGACAAACCTTTTCGCCCACTTCTAGAACAGGATAAGCCCCCTCATGCCCACCTTCTGGCCCTGCCTCGTACTTCCCTTCGATGTGTCGGGCACGGGTTATTCCGTGGACCCGTCCACCCTTCAGCCGATGTTCCAAGGGCTGGCCGAGCCCGACGCCGAAGGGCATTGGCTGTTCGGCAGCGACAACCCGACCATGGCCGACATGATTGCCGGTCATCTGATGACGCCGCGACTGTCACAGGTGCTGACGGCGGGCGGCAGCGGCTACACCGTGGCCCCGACCCTGACCCGTGTCGGCAGCGGACAAAGCGTGCCGCAGACACTCACTGCCTCGATATCGGGTGGCGCGGTCAACAGCTACACCGAAACCGATCCCGGCTCGGCAGACGCGACGGCGGCGGGCACAGTATCGGTGGTTGGTGACGGCACCGGGGCGGTCTTCTCGCCCGGCATCGCTCCAGCCCCGACCCATGGTGCGGGCACACTCACGCTGGCGGACGCAACGACCAACCGCATCAACGGCTACCAGACGCCGTTCGAGATCAAGCGCGACCAGACGGTGTGTCTGGCGGTCAAGCGCAAGGCACTGGCCAACACGACGATGATCGTCGGCTGGTGGCCCGCTGGCGCCACGCGTGCTCCTCTGTGGATGGTGCAGGTGACCGCCGCCAACTACGTCGCCTTCTCGCGCAGTGCCTCTGGCAACTTCTCTGGCGACGGACAGGCGGTAGCCCCACCGGCTGGAGCCGTCGGCGATTGGCTGTTCCTTGCCGTCACCCACGATGCGGCTGGCGCACGTCGTATCGACTGGGGCAACGGCGCGACCTACAATCAGGCGGGTGTACTCGGCCTGTCCGACCCCAACCACCGGATCGGCATCGGCAGCAACGTGCCCTCCTATCAGGGTGGCGGTGAGTTCGCCGAGTTGATGGTTTTCCCTGCGGCTAAGACGGCAAGCCAGGTCGCCGCGATTTACGCTCGTTCTAAGGAAAGGCTTTTGGCACGCGGCATCACACTGATCTGACGCCGCACTGGACGTGTTTCGAGGGCTGTGTCAGGGTCACAAAATTCACCGGGGGACTTTTTATGGCTGGCGCCGACAGCATCATAGAGATGTACGACGACTACTACGCTGACGGCAAAGTCGCCGCCAAACGTGAGATAACTTCATATCAAACACTCGGCCATCTCGAGAAAATATCTCAGGGAGAAGCATTCGAGACAATCCTCGACATAGGGGCCGGCGAAGGTGCGGTGCTGGATAAGCTGAGCGAACGTAAGCTCGGAAAGACCCTCGCCGCTGTTGAGATTTCGACTTCGGGCATGGATGCCATCGAGGCTCGCAAAATCCCAAATCTTGCCAGCGTTCAGATATTCGACGGCTACCACATTCCCCATCCCGACAAGTCGTTCGATCTGGGGCTTGCGATCCATGTCGTTGAGCATGTCGAGCACGAACGGATGTTCCTGGCTGAAGCGGCAAGGGTCTGCAAAAAGCTCTATATCGAGGTGCCCTTGGAGCATACCCGGTTTATGAGCCGCGCTATCCGGATCTCGGGAGCGTACGGCCATATCAATTTCTACACGCCGCTGTCGTTTGAAAATCTGCTTAAGACCTCTGGTCTCAAGGTAGAGGGATTGATGGTGTTCCCGCATGACCTCGCTTACGAGCAGCATTTGGCGGGCCGAGCGAAGGGCTGGCTGAAATATAAGATGCGGACTGAGCTGTTGAGATTTGCGCCTAAAACCGCGGTTCGCAATCTTGTCTACATGGCCGGTGCGCTTTGTTCGACGGACAGCTAGGCTGCTGCCCGTATAGCATCGACGAGCGCGACCATGGCATGACGGGCCAAATGGATACCATCCTCGGTCACGTCATTCGAGCCGCGAACTGCAAGGTAGGGGTCGAGAAATGGAACGCCGATTCTGAGACACGCCAGGCGTGTTGCTTCGTTGATGGAAGTGGCCATAGAAGCTGATCTGAACGCAGTTTTCTCTTCTTCAATCGGCGGGATTGCGAACACGATGGCATCGGTGCCGAAGCTCCGAAGCAGAGAGCAAATCGCCATTGTCTTTTCCGCGACTGCGACGGGGTTAGCGCCAGTCTTGCTGTCGTTAGTTCCTACTTGGATAACGGCCTTTGCTGGCGGATTTTCTTTCAGAGCCGACAATACGATGGGCGATGCTACTGAAGCATAGACGTTGGCTGCAGTCGCACCGCCAAAGCCGGCGTTTACAATTTTGAGACCTTCGAGCGGGTGCGGCGGAACGAGTTCGAAGAGAGAGTCCCCAACAAGCATAATGCTGTTTGGGCCAAGCCAGCGCAAATGTGCAGCGATCGCAGCAGTCCGAACGGTCCAATGATCTGACCACGGAACAGCATTCTTCGAGAGAACGCGTCCTTTCCACATAGAAAGGATGCCCTTGATCTTGATAAGACCCATCTGCCTTGAACCCCAAACCCAGCCGTTCTTTAGCCGATCTTAGATGTCGCCGCTAGATGCTGGTTACGCCTTAAGGCTGCAATTTTAGGTGCAGGCTACCGGGACGAGAGATGAAGGTTCACGTGAACAGAAACTCGCTGGTGCGGCCGCTGGCGATATGGGTCACCCGTAGCCAACTGCCACTCCCGGCGCGGCCGGGCTCAACCGGCCGGGTCGCGGCTGACTTGGCGGCCTGAACATCGCTGTTGGATTGGACTTCCGTGCTTTTCAGCACGGCGTCGCCTTCCATCGTCTCGACCTTGAAATTTCCCATCGGCACCTCCGCGGCGCCGACCATACCCAAAATCCGAAACCGCACAACCTGCCCGCGAGGGCGGAAAGGAACCTCCATGTTCGATGCTTCGACGCTGCGCGCCATCGGCGAGCTCGCCGATCGCCTCAAATGCCCGGCCGCCGCGCTGCAGGCCGTTGCCGAGGTCGAGAGCAACGGCCAGGTCTTCGCCCTGGTCAAGGGCAAGCAGGAGCCGCTGATCCGTTTCGAGGGCCATTACTTCGACGCGCGGCTCAAGGCTGCGGACCGCGCCGCCGCCCGCGCGCAAGGGCTGTCCAGCCCCAAAGCCGGCGCGGTTAAGAACCCGTCGTCTCAGGCTGCCCGCTGGGTGCTGTTGACGCGCGCGACGAAGATCGACCGGCAGGCCGCACTCGAATCGATCTCGATCGGCCTTGGCCAAGTGATGACGGCGCATTGGAAGAAGCTCGGCTTCGGCAGCGTCGACGACATGATCAAGCTCGCCCGCAGTAGTGCCGCCGGCCAGATCGACATCATGGCCCGCTACATCGACAAGTTCGGCCTCGCCGACGAGCTGCGCCGGCTGGATTTTTCCGCCTTTGCTCGCGGCTATAACGGGCCGGCCTACAAGAAGCAGGGCTATCATCTGAAGATGGCGGCTGCTTACAGGCGCCTCAGCGGCGGTGTGCAGCTCGTCTCGGCCTCCACCGGCATGCTGCGCATGGGATCGAGCGGTGCCCAAGTGCGTGCGCTGCAGACGCTGCTGGTGCGCGCCGGCTACGCGGTCCGGGTCGATGGCGATTATGGCCCGTCGACGCGCGACGCCGTGCGCGACTTCCAGAAGACGCAGAAGGTGACCGCCGACGGTGTTGCCGGGCCGGAGACCTTGCGCCGCCTCGATGCCTGGAAACAGGCGCCGGAGGAGGAGCCTGGCAAGCAGGGGGTCACCGAGACGCCGGAGGCCAAGGAAGGGCTTGGCGGGCTGGTTGGCGGCGCCGGCGTCGAAGTCGCCCGGCAGGCCGTGGACCAGGCCGCAGAAAAGACCTCGTGGATACCGGGGCTCGAATGGATCTCCGGCATTCTTTCGGTGATCGCCGTCCTGCTCGTGCTCGGCGGTCTCGCGTGGATCGCCTGGGGATGGTGGAAGAGCCGCCGCACCGACGAGGGCGACATCGATCCTGACGGCGCCACCGAGGCGGCCGCAACCGATCCGGTGCTGGCCTGATGGGCACCATCATTGGGCTTGTTGCCGGTCTGTTCGGCGTGAACCGAACGCTGGCCGGCATCATCGCCATCGGCGCGGCCGTCGTCGTCGCCTCGGGCGCGGCGTGGGGCGTCTATGCCACCATCAAGCACAAAGGCGCGGAAGAAGTCCGCGACCAGATCCAGAAGGACAATCAGGATGCGATTAACAAGGGCGTTGAGGCCAGCCGCTCTCATGATGAGTGCATTGACGCTGGCGGGGTGTGGGACTTCCGGCGTCAGCGGTGTTCCCGCGCTACGCTTGGCCCTCGGTAGCAGCCTGGCTGGCGCACAAGGCAAGACGATCGGGGATCAGAATCGGATCGATCGCACGATGGCGCCAGGCTGCGCCATCGGTTTTTACAAGCCGGACGAATGCGACCGGCATAGCAAGGCCAGCGCCGGGCGGCGCACCGAGCTGAAGCGCTCATAATCAGACATGCAATTCAGAAAAGGGTTGGGGACCAGTGCTGGACGAGGATGCCGATATGCCGAACGCTTCGCAGAAGATTGCCGAAAACGTGCTGCTCCTTGCCGTGGCGAGGATATCGATGGCGCTAGCGCTGCCGATGATCGGTTTTATCACATGGGTTACCGGCCAGTGGCTGGAAAGCAAGTTCGACGCGCAGGATCAGCGCATTGTCGCGCAGAGCACCGCTTCTGAAAACCAATCGAGGATAACGACCGCCCGCGTCGAAACAGCGGAGAAGACCGCGCAATCGGCTATCACCCAGGCCGGCGAGATCAATGGGCGGCTGATCAGCGTCGAGACCAAGCAGACGCAGGAGAGCGCGGCGGCCGACAGGTTCCAGAGCGCCACGCTGACCCGGCTCGATAGGGTGCAGGACAGCATCGTCGGGCTGTCGAACGCGGTGGCGGCGCTCACGGCAACGCTTCAGGCTGTCGCCGAAGAGAGAAACCGATCACCGCCGGCGCGCTGACTTTGCCGCCTAGAATGATCCGCGCCCGGCGGTTCCGGGCAATATCCCGTTCTTTAGAGGTTTAGCATGAAAACCGTCACATTGACCAAAAAGGTCGAAGCCCAACAGTATGTGCCTGGCAAGGGTGCGCCTGACGGATGTGTGCGATCGCATCCCGAGGTTCACTGGTCGCATGGCCGCGAACTGATCTACTTCACATTCGCCAACCTTAGGCCCGAACACTGGCTCGGAGCGGCAAAACTCACCGAGGAACCCCCGAAAGCCGAAGGTGGGATATTCGCGGAGGGCTATTGCCGCTTCACCGGCTCTGACGGCTCGGTGTGGTGGCGCAAGGCGCTCAACTTCCGAATCTGGTCGGTCAAATCGGAAGCCAGCGCGACACGAAACCACAAGGCGGTGTTCCTCGACGAGAGCGATGACGCCATGGTCGACCTGTTCAAAGACTACGTTGTGATGTCGGAATGGGTGAAGGAGCCAGGTGATGAGGCGATGTTCACCAATACCGTTGAGTTCCGCGAGATTGATGGCTCATACGGGCGCGGGTACCGCCCGCACTACCTGTCGCCCGGAGACTGGCTGACCAGCGAAAAGACGGACGGCAAGACCATCTACAAGGTGCTGAAAAACGATGAGTTCGAGCGGCTCAAAGCCGCATAGTGGTCGAAATCAAAATGGCCCGTCGCTCCGAAAAGCGGCGGGCCTTTTTTGCGTTTTGAGTCGAATTTTTCGTATCCTCGGAACCGAATGCCTAGCTACCGCTTGAGTCGCGTTCGTGTGGAGTAGCGTATGCCAAAGGGCAAGGGCCGGCTGACCTTCGTACCGCCGATGCTGCCGACCCGGGTGCCGGATCCGCCTTCCGGTGGTGACTGGATCCACGAAGTCAAGCTCGACGGCTACCGTTCGCAAATCGTCATCAACGGCGACGATGTGCGCATCTACACCAGGACCGGCATCGATTGGTCGAGCAAGTTTCGCGACCTAGTCGAGGCCGCCAGGGCCCTCGGCCTGGACAACGCCATCATCGACGGCGAAACGATCGTCACCAACGAGGCCGGCCTGCCCGACTTCGCCGCCCTGCAGAAGGCGATCACACAGCGCCAGCATGCTCTCTATCTCGTCGCCTTCGACCTGCTCTACCTCAACGGCCAGGACCTGCGCGAGCTCGGCGTCGAGGAGCGTCGCTATATCCTGCAAGGGCTGATCAGGCCGGGCGAGCGCATCCAGTTCAGCGAGGCGATGCCGGGAGAATCGGATGCGCTGTTCTACCTGATCGACAAGGCGGGGATGGAAGGCATGGTTTCGAAGCGCCGCGGCAGCAAGTACCGCAGCGGCGAAACCAGGCAATGGCTGAAGACCAAGAGCTTTGTCGTCAGCGAGCTAGAGCTGCTCGGCGTGCAGCGCGAGAGTGGCAAGGCGGCGTTTGCGCTGCTGGCCGAGCCCGACACAAGGCGATATGTCGGCTCTGCCTTCATCACCCTGCCGCTGGATATCCGCGAACGGCTGTGGAAGCGGGTCCAGGAACACGCCGGCCCGCCGCCAAGGGGCATGAAGAAGCGGCCGGCGACGCAGTGGGTCAAGCCTGGTGTCAAGCTGCGCATCAAGCATCTACGTGGCGACCACAGCCACATACGCCATGCATCGCTGCTCGGCTTTACCGATGAGGAATAGCAGTCAGCCGGCGAACAGGTGCTTGGAGCCAGTCGTCACCATCCAGTTTGCCCGGTCGATATGGCTGCGAACAGCGTTGCGCGCGCGGACCGGTTCTTGAACTGGGTCGATGCCGAGGATGCGCTCGGCCATCTCCTCTATGCTGGCATTGTCGGCGCAGTAGTCGAGGATCTTACAATAGATGGTGAAATGCTCTCTGTCGTAAGCCGTGATGGAGTCATCTGACCAGGGAACTTCTTCAAGTAGTCCAGGTTTCATGTGTCGAACATGCCTTTCCATGCGCACCGGCCAGAGGCGCGATTGCTGATGATGATGGGCCCTCTCCAAGCTGGGATGATGGCGCGGGCTTGGCATTCGTCAAGGGCCAGCGCTATATCGACCGGATGGCGAAAGGCTGGACACTACAATCATTGATCGATGGCAAGATGCGGCTCATCGCGTTTTGCCACAATCCAAAATGCCACCACAATCAGGCGCTCGACCTGGAGGCGATCAAGGCCAAGCTCGGCCCTGACGCGCCGGCGATGTCGGATGATCTCATTCCAAAGCTGAAATGCGCCAGGTGCGGCGGCAAGCAGGTCGGCCTGACCTACACTCCCGACTACGACGGGATGAAACGCGTGGACGTGAATGCTTATCGGAAGCCGAGGGAAGGGCGATGACTGCGCCCAGAAAGCGCTCAGATACGAGCCGAAAGCGCTCAGTTTCAGGGGGAATAGCTGGGCACAAACGGCACAAAAAAGCCCGGAAATGCGCCATTACTGCGGTTTGAACGCTCGTTTACACCGAACATGTCGGAAGTCACGCCTTAGATGAATCGAGGCGGCTGGCGTCATCGCTGGCCGTCGGCATGATTGCACGATGAGCTTTATGCCGCTCAGCAAGCCCTTGAATGGGCGTTGGAGCCGAGCGGCATAAAGTCGCCTTACGCCATGCTCAAGGGCACTCAGGAAGGCTCAGGAGATTGTTCGGCTCCTTCCCATCCCTTTCCGTCTTGAGATATTTGTTGCCGTACGGACTAACGGC
Organism: Mesorhizobium sp. WSM4820; assembly: GCF_055811075.1. Taxonomy (NCBI): domain Bacteria; kingdom Pseudomonadati; phylum Pseudomonadota; class Alphaproteobacteria; order Hyphomicrobiales; family Phyllobacteriaceae; genus Mesorhizobium; species Mesorhizobium sp. WSM4820. The sequence continues at coordinate 46,494 of NZ_JBVVQN010000021.1, forward strand.
GACCACGACGTCAACTTGGGTGAGAATGGTTTTTCCGACATGAAATGCCCACTCTTGCCGTTCGATTTTCCCGATGGCGTCATCAAGGGTAAGCTTCCACTGCTTACCTTGAAAACCGCCTACGTGAGTGATGGCGTGGTATGGGTCAAGGCGAGGGTTTTTATTGATGCATGAGATTTCAGCAGACTGCGTCATTGTGTAGGCTTCCTGTAGATTGTGCCACAGGAAGGCTTGACGGATGCACCGGTAGGTTTAGTTTGGTGATCGTTCTCATGTGCCTAGCCGTCCTGTGGCTTGGTTGCATTAACGGCGGTGACTGCGAATCACCGCCGTTCTCAACTTTAAGGCTAAATCAACCTGAGAGTCTTCCGTTTGGGGTTTACCACACGTTTTTTTGTTCTTCTTTCGTTTCCATGGCGAAGCAAATTGCAAGGGCGATTCTGGCGCCGGCTTGGGGATCGTCAACTCTGGCGCGCCGCATAGGCTTCCTCAATCGCCAGCATGGCCTCTCGGCGGCTTGGTGACTTCCCAGACCCGTGAGGGCCGCCCCAAGCTGTAAACCATCCCCATTGCGGTTCATGGAAGCCTGGCGCAACCAGATATATCCGACCGATGTAGCGTCAATCGCACCACGACCGGCGCTTGCCCGTCCACGGCCGCGCCAGGCCTTCGCCGATCATGATCTCGCCAACGTCGCGACCGTCGACCTCGATCGTCGCCAGCGTCCGGCCATAGCGGTCCGTTAGCCGGCCACTATTGGGATCGCCGGGATGCACGGTCACGGGACCGCTCGCCAGCAACTCGATCATCCGATGCTTGGCAACCAGGCCGAGCCGCCGTTCAGCATCGCAGTGAAAGTCGAGGATCTCCGGCGCATCAATGTTTGCGATGCGGATGCGGCTGCCATTGAGGGCGATTGTATCGCCGTCGACCGCGACGAACGAGCCAGAGAGAAGGGCGGCTGCAAGAAGGATGTTCATTTGGCGTCCTGGTTTAGCTTCGTGATTCGGATGGTCTTGTGGGCCCCAGATAGCGCGAAGGTGTGGCACTCTGCTGCAGAACTCTATGATTGACGGTAGGATTTGACTCTGCCACACCCTGCGCTAATAGGATGGAATTCAAGGGAACGAGGGCTCCGGGCGAGGCCTCCAGTTGCCCAAGCTCCCGCGCACCAGCGCCAGGGGGCTTGAGTTCCAGTCGACATGAGCCGCGATCTTGGCGCGGCAAGCGGATCGATCTTGGGCGGATTGATCTTGAACAGGTTGGTCTTGGGCGGATTGGTTGGAACATGAGCGCTGATTTTGCCGAACGTCGGGTAAAAATGGTCGACGGCCAGGTCCGCACCACCGACGTAACCAGCGCGCCGCTGCTCGAAGCGATGCTTGTCGTGCCGCGCGAGGCCTTTGTCGCTCCCGATCAGCGCGATCTGGCCTATATCGACGAGGACATCCGCATTGCCAATACCGCGGACGGCCCGCGCTATCTCATGGAGCCTTCGCCGCTGGCCAAGCTGATGCAACTGGCCGAGATTGGCCCTGGCGATTCGGCGCTCGATGTCGGCTGCGGCACCGGCTATGCGGCGGCGATCCTGTCGCGGCTGGCAAAGTCCATCGTTGCGCTGGAAAGCGATCCGGCATTGGCCGAGACCGCGATGTCGACGCTTTCGGCGCTGGGCTGCGACAATGTCAGCGTGGTCAAGGGACCGCTGCCGGAAGGCCATGCCGCGGGAGCGCTCTACGATGTCATTTTCATCGGCGGCAGCGTCGAGAAAGTGCCGGAACCGCTGCTCGACCAGCTTGCGGATGGCGGTCGGCTCGTCGCCGTCGAAGGGCAGGGGAATTCGGGCGTGGCCCGATTGTTCCTGAAAACAGGGGGGGTCGTAACCGGAAGAGGCGCCTTTAATGCGGCAATTAAGCCACTACCGGGATTCGATCGTATTCGTGCGTTCGAGTTCTGAGTGATTTTGGCTTGCAGCAAAGCCGTTGTCATGTTCGCTTGCGCTTGAACAATTGTTGCTGATCCGCACAACCGGGGTGTTCTTTTGGGGGCAGACAGCAGGGAACCTGAAACACACGGCGCCGGCTGCTCGAATGGGAGAAGCCGGCGCGGTGTGGTTCCCATGCAAAACGAATGAGGGAATAACGTGCCGTCTTTACGAAAGAGTCTTTTTGCCGCCGTCCTCTTCTCGGCGACCGCGCTTTCTCCGCTAGGCGCCTCGGCGGAAACCATTCTCGGTGCACTTTCAAAAGCCTATCAGAACAATTCCCAGCTCAATTCGGCCCGCGCCGGCGTCCGCGTCACCGATGAGGGCGTTGCCATCGCCAAGTCCGGCTGGCGCCCGACCATCACCGGTTCCGCGAACATCGACTTCTCCAGAAGCCATTTCGACCCCCGTAGCGGGCCGGGTCGAGACCTTTCGTTAACCACCGGCAACTTCGGCGTCCAGATCGACCAGACCCTGTTCGACGGCTTCCAGACCAGGAACAACGTCGCCGCCGCCGAAGCGCAGGTCCGCGCCTCGTTCGAGAGCCTGCGCAACACCGAAGAGAATATTCTGTTCAATGCGGCAAGCGCCTATATGGACGTGATTCGCGACCGCCAAGTGGCGGTGCTGACGGAGCAAAACCTGCAGTTCCTGACCGAGCAGGCGCGCGCCGCGCGTTCGCGCTTCGAGGTCGGCGAAGGCACGCGCACCGACGTTGCGCAGGCCGATGCCGAGCGCTCCTCCGCTGTGGCGGAACTGGCGGCCGCCCGCGCGCAGGCGCTGGCGAGCGCTGCGACCTATCGCCAGATCGTCGGCGACGAGCCAGGCAGGCTCAGGGCCGCTTCGCCGCTGGCGAAGCTGTTGCCGTCGAACCTCGATGCGGCTATCGCGATTGCATCCATCGAGCACCCGGCCATCCTCGCCACCCAGCACCTGGTCGACGCGGCGGCGTTTTCGGTGAAATCGGCCGAAGGCGCGCTGCTGCCGCAGCTTTCGGCTTCCGCCGGCGTTTCCAGCGCCTATCGCAGAACGGCTCCGGGCTCCGCCGATACGGGGCAGGACGGCACAACCAATTCGGCCAGCATCGGCGCCACCTTGACCATACCGATCTATTCGGGCGGGCGGACGTCGGCGATAGTACGTCAGAACAAGGAATCGCTCAGCCAGGCCCGGATCGAGGTCGATGTCAGCCGCGACACCGTGCGGCAGGCCGTGACCTCGGCGTGGACGCAATATACCGCCGCTCAGCAAACCGTGGTGGCCAACAGGCAGGTGATTGCCGCCGCGCAGCTTGCCCTGAGCGGCGTCATCGAGGAGCGCAACGTCGGCCAGCGCACCACGCTCGACGTTCTCAACGCGCAGGCCACGCTCATCACCGCCAAGATCAATCAGGCCAGCGCCGAACGCGATTTGGTGGTGGCGAGCTATGCCATCCTGTCGGCTATCGGTCATCTTTCGGTCGAGCGTCTCGCCCTTCAGGTGGTGAAATACAGGCCCGAAGAGCATTACAATGCGGTCAAGGACAAGTGGTTCGGCCTGCGCACGCCAGACGGCCGCTGATCCCCTCACCAGTTTCAACTTCCGTCCAGTTTCAAGCTATTTAGAGCCCGCGCGTCCAAAAGGTCGCGCGGGCTCTAATCTGTTGAAATCCAACATGCCCTCAGATTGGGGATTCTCGTAAGGCGATCCGTGGGTTACGCTGTTGCCATGATTCGAATCCGGCCTTGGCCGGACAGGAAATCTGCAACGAGTCACAAGGGCGGCGGATGTGACGATGGCGACGGCAAGCAGCTTACAGCGCGAACCTTCCATGGAGGAGATACTGGCTTCCATCAGGAGGATCATCGAGGACAACGACACAGGCCGCAAGCAGCCGGACGATACGGACGACTTGCTGCAGGATCTGACGTCGGTAGCCGTGCCGGCACCGGCGGTAGCTATGCCGGCACCGGCGGCAGGCGAGGCGCCGCCGGAGCCAGGCAGGGCGCCGCCAGCGGCAGGCGGGGCGCCGCCGGAGGTAGGCGCGTTTCGCGCCGAGTTGCGTCCGGGATTCGACGCCAGGAGGCCGGCCGCGCTGACCGAGGTGCAGGCGCAAGCGTCGGCTGTCGAGCCTGTCATCGCGCGCGTGGAGCCGCCGGTGCGGTCCGATCCGGCTCCGGTCAAATCGCCCGTGACGCTTGCTGGTGACAGGGTCGCGGCCGAAGCGGCCCCGGCCGCCAAGCCGGAGCCGAATGCGCCTGCGACGGCAAGGGTTGCGGAGACGACCGACAGTATCGTTGCCGGGTGGCGGCGTGATATCGCCGCAATTAGCGAAGCGAAGACCGCGGCCAAGCCGGACAGGACCCCAGACAGGACAGAGCTGCGACAGACGCCGGATGCCGAACCGAAGGCCGAGATTTTCGAGCACGCAGCCGAACCTGCTTTCGAGCCGGCCCCGCCGCGGAGCGGGTTGGCGCGCCCGGCGACGAGCGAGGCACCGTCCTCTCGTCCGGCGATCCTTTCCGAACATACCGGCCGGCAAGTTGCCGCCGCCTTCGGCGAGCTTTCCGATGCGTTCGCCAGCCGCAGCAAGAAAACCTTCGACGAGATGGCCGAGGAGATGCTGAGGCCCATGCTGCAGGACTGGCTGGACAACAATCTGCCGACGCTGGTCGAGCGGCTGGTACGCGAAGAAATCGAACGCGTAGCGCGCGGCGCGCAGTAACCGGCAAATCGCCGAAGTCGGCGCCGCCCCTCATCTGCCTGCCGGCATCTTCTCCCCGTATAGGGACGGGGAGAAGGGGCCGGCCGCAACCTTGGCGCACTTTCTGCAACGCTGGAAATTGGCGAAATCTTTTGCGATGTGTCTTTCTCCCCGTCACTGTAGGGGGAGAAATGCCCGGCAGGGCAATGAGGGGCAGCGCAAACCTCTAAGCGATTGCCCTGCGACGCTCACTTCTGCAAGTTGCCCGATCTGCCCAGGCGCTATTTGCTGGCATGGCCGTCTGCCGCTTGCTTGCGGTTGACTTGGCCAAAACCTTCCGATTTACACCGGACCAGCAAAAACCCGACAGCCCGGACGCCTTCCCATGCTCGAAAAAACCTACGACGCAAAAATCGTCGAGCCGAAGATCGCCAAAGTCTGGGAGGAGGCCGACGCGTTTCGTGCCGGCGCAGGCGCCGAGGAGGGCGCGGAAGCCTTCACCATCGTCATCCCGCCACCGAACGTCACCGGCTCGCTGCATATGGGCCATGCGCTCAACAACACGCTGCAGGACATTCTGGTGCGCTTCGAGCGCATGCGCGGCAAGAACGTGCTGTGGCAGCCCGGCATGGACCACGCCGGCATCGCCACCCAGATGGTGGTCGAGCGCCAGCTTATGGAGAAGCAGATCCACCGACGCGACCTGACGCGCGACGAGTTCATCGAGAAGGTCTGGGAGTGGAAGGCCGAATCCGGCGGCGCGATCTTCAACCAGCTGAAGCGGCTGGGGGCCTCGGCCGACTGGAGCCGAGAGCGTTTCACCATGGACGAGGGTCTGTCCAGGGCGGTGCTCGAAGTGTTTGTCACCCTCTACAAGGAAGGCCTGATCTACAAGGACAAGCGCCTTGTGAACTGGGACCCGAAACTGTTGACTGCGATTTCCGACCTCGAGGTCGAACAGCAGGAGGTCAACGGCAATCTCTGGCATTTCCGCTACCCCGTCGAGGGCGAGGTTTTCGATCCGGAAAATCCAAAAACCTTCATCACCGTGGCGACGACGCGGCCCGAGACGATGCTGGGCGATACGGCGGTGGCGGTGCATCCCGACGACGAGCGTTTTCGGCATCTGCTCGGCAGGAACCTCGTCCTGCCGATCGTCGGCCGCAAGATCCCGGTGGTGGCGGACCAATATTCCGATCCGGAGAAAGGCAGCGGCGCGGTCAAGATCACGCCGGCGCATGACTTCAACGATTTTGAGGTCGGCAGGCGCCACAAGTTGCCGGCCATCAATATCCTCACCGTCGAGGCGGCGGTCGCGCTCACCGACAATGACGACTTTCTCGCCGGGCTGGAGGTAACGCCCGAGCGTCAGGCCGTCTGGGATGAGCTCAACGGCCTCGATCGTTTCGTCGCGCGCAAGAAGATCGTCGAGCTGATGGAGGCGGGCGGCTTCCTCGAAAAGGTCGAGCCGCATCGCCATGCCGTGCCGCATGGCGATCGCGGCGGCGTGCCGATCGAACCGTTCCTGACCGAACAATGGTATGCGAACGCGGCGGAGCTCGCCAGGCCGGCGATCGCCTCGGTGCGCGAGGGCCGCACCAGGTTCGTGCCGAAAAACTGGGAGAAGACTTATTTCGACTGGATGGAGAACATCCAGCCCTGGTGCATTTCGCGCCAGCTCTGGTGGGGACACCAGATCCCGGCCTGGTACGGGCCGGACGGCCGCATCTTCGTCGAGAAGACCGAGGAGGAGGCGCTCGCCGCCGCAATCGAATATTATCTGGCGCTGGAAGGGCCGTGGAAGGCCTGGGTCGAGGACAAGCTCGAGAATTTCAAGCCGGGCGAGATCCTGATCCGCGACGAGGATGTGCTCGACACATGGTTTTCGTCGGCGCTGTGGCCGTTCTCGACGCTCGGCTGGCCGGACCAGACGCCGGAGCTGAAGACCCACTATCAGACCGACGTGCTGGTAACCGGCTTCGACATCATCTTCTTCTGGGTCGCTCGCATGATGATGATGGGCCTGCATTTCATGGGCGAGGAGCCGTTCCACACCGTCTATGTCCATGCGCTGGTGCGCGACAAGAACGGGCAGAAGATGTCGAAGTCGAAAGGCAACGTCATCGACCCGCTCGATCTCATCGACGAATATGGCGCCGACGCATTGCGCTTCACGCTGACGGTGATGGCCGCGCAAGGGCGCGACGTGAAGCTCGATCCGGCCCGCATCGCCGGCTACCGCAATTTTGGCACCAAGCTGTGGAACGCGACGCGCTTCGCCGAGATGAACGACGTCGCGAGGAACGACGATGTCTGGCTGAACGACGCCAAGCTGGCGGTCAACCGCTGGATCCTGACCGAATTGACGCGCGCGGCGCGCGAAATCACCGACGGCATCACCACATACCGGTTCAACGACGCTGCGACTGCTGCCTACCGCTTCGTCTGGAACCTGTTCTGCGACTGGTACCTGGAACTGTTGAAGCCGGTGTTCATGGGCGCGGACGAGGCTGCCAAGGCCGAGAGCCGGGCTTGCGTCGCCTTCGTGCTCGACGAGATCTACAAGCTGCTGCATCCGATGATGCCGTTCATGACCGAAGAGCTGTGGGCTGAGACAGCAGGTGAGGGCAAGGAACGGCCGTCGCTGCTTTGCCATGCCGCGTGGCCGTCGCCCGACTTCGAGGACGAGGCAGCGGCCGCCGACATCAACTGGCTGATCGACCTGGTCTCAGGCATCCGTTCCGTGCGTTCGGAAATGAACGTGCCGCCGGCGGCGATCGCGCCGCTGATGGTGATCGGCGCCAATACCGAAACCCACGAAAGGCTTGAGCGCCAGGCATCGGCCATCAAGCGACTGGCGCGGGTCGGCGACATCTCGCTTGTCGATACGGCGCCCAAGGGCTCCGCCCAGATCGTGCTCAACGAAGCCACCATCTGCCTGCCGCTCGGCAGCCTGATCGACCTTGCCGCCGAGGCGGCGCGGCTGCAGAAGGAATTGGTCAAGGTGACCGAAGAGATCGCCCGCCTGCACAAGAAGCTGTCCAACGACAAATTCGTCGCCAACGCGCCGGAAGATGTCGTCGAAGCCGAGCGCGAAAAACTCGCCGAGTATCGCGAGGCGCAAGAGAAGCTTTCGGTGGCGCTGACACGCGTGCGCGACGCCGGTTGACCCATCTGTGGTATTTGAGAACCGAGTTGGCTGAGGAGCGGATTTGCCAAACCGGCTTCCGCTTTCTAAGCCCGGATATATCGGCCTGATGCTCAGGATTCGCGAGTTCTGCGAACGCGCTTTTCGGGCGGCTTCCTGCACGAAAAATAGGCATTCCGCAGGGTAAATCTTGACGTAAACGGAATGTTTTAGCCCCATTGTTGCCATAATGTAACAATGGGGCGTCGCCTTCGCAAAACGGGCGGTTTTTGCGCCGTCCGGGGGCGTTTTTCCGAGTTTTTTGCTCGATTTGCAGCCAAACGGGCCATTTTCCGGCGCTCCGGTGAAGCTGTCACCCTGTCTGAAATGCGGTCGGCGAAGGCGTACATGTACGCATCGAGAATTCGTTGTTGCGCCGTTAACTCGAATTGGTTCTAGCTTAGTCCATTCGTACTAGGGGAGGGACATTCATGAACAATTTGCGTCGGAAAGCGCTGCTGGGGGCGGCGTGCTTTTCGCTGGCTTTGATCGGGACGGCGCATGCCGGCGGCCTTGAGCGCGGCGGCTACAACATCGACCTGCTTTTCGATCCGGCGCCTGTCGCCGGAGAGCTTTCGGGCACCTATGTGATGCCGGAACGGAAGATCAAGAATGCCGTAGACACGGATACAAGTAGCGCATTTCCACCGCCCGTTACTGGTCGTGGCGGTGGCGATTTGAACTCTCGGTCCGGTTCTGCCGATGATTCGGAGAGCTATTTTGTCCCCCGCATGGGAATTAAGGTCGGAGTCGGGGACCACCTCGATTGCATGGGCGATTATTCACAGCCTTGGGGGATCCATTCGGCCCCCGGTCTGAATTGGGCAGGTGCCAACAGCAATATCGAAACCAAGATCGAAAGCGAAAATTTTGCAGCCACCTGCTCCTACAAGATGGATGCGGGCAAAGGCCAGTTTCGCTTCATTGGCGGTGTGTTCTACCAGGATATCAGTGGCTTCAAGGAGCGGCTGGTCCAGGATTTTACCGGCTTTCCTGTACCCTTCACCGGCGTAGGTCGGATCGACCTCGAAGGCAACGGGGTTGGCTGGCGCATCGGCGCCGCTTATGAGATTCCGGAAATCGCGCTCCGTGCCAGCTTGGTCTACAACAGCGAAGTTGATTTGGGAGACGTGACCGGGGACGTCGATCTTACACAGATCCCTGGCCGGGGTGTAATTCCTGTGATCGGTACGGCGAGCATGCCGCAGTCGGTCGAGTTCAAGGTCCAGTCGGGTATTGCTCCGGGCTGGCTTGCGTTCGGGTCGGTGAAGTGGGTCGACTGGAGTGTGCTGCAGATTGTCAATTTCTGCGCTGTCGGCGCTCCGGTTGCCTGCACCTTCGGAGGCCCGAGCTTCGTCACGTCTCTGGATCTGCTCTATCGCGACGGATGGACCGTATCCGGCGGTATCGGCCACAAGTTCAACGATCAGTGGAGCGCTGCAGCGACGCTTACCTGGGATCGCGGAACGACCACGGGCTTGAGCACCCAAACCGATACCTGGACGGTTGGTGCCGGCGCGTCTTTCTCGCCCACCAAAAACGTCGAACTCCGCTTTGGCGGTGCCATCGGCATCCTGACCAGTGGTTCGGTCGGAGTGGTCCGTGACGAGGCCGGCATTCCTCACGGCACCGACGTTTCATACGATTTCGGCGACGATCTCGTGACCGCCCTTTCAGCTTCCTTCAAGGTCAAGTGGTAAGTTACTAAAATTAAACGTCAAAAAAGGCCGGGCACTGCCCGGCCTTTTTTGCCGAATCGGCTTTTTGGCCGGCGGTCCCAAGCCGATGGCATCAGTCCGTCGCTGCAACGACGCCGCTTCCCCTGCCTCTCGCGATCGTGATGTTTTGGCAACAGTTTCTGAACAACCCTCGCGCCACAACGGCGCCCGCCGACATTGCCTACTTCCCGCCATAAACCCGGCGCACCTCGAATGCGTCCCAGGGCATGCCAAAAGGCTCGGCTATGGGGCAGGTCGCGCCGCAGGTCGCATCGCCCGGGGCAAGGGAAGAGAATGAACGCCAGAGTCATCTCCAAGGCCAAGCTGCCCAGCCGCTATGTGACCGTCGGTCCGGCGCGTGCGCCGCACCGCTCCTATCTCTATGCGATGGGCTTGTCGGCGGCCGAGATCGCGCAGCCGCTGGTCGGCGTCGCCAGCTGCTGGAACGAGGCGGCACCCTGCAACATCTCGCTGATGCGCCAGGCGCAGGTGGTAAAGAAGGGCGTTGCCGCGGCCAACGGCACGCCACGTGAATTCTGCACCATCACCGTCACGGACGGCATCGCCATGGGCCACCAGGGCATGAAATCGTCACTGGTGTCGCGCGAGGTCATCGCCGATTCGGTCGAACTCACCATGCGCGGCCATTGCTACGATGCGCTGGTCGGCCTTGCCGGTTGCGACAAGTCGCTGCCCGGCATGATGATGGCCATGGTGCGGCTCAACGTGCCGTCGATCTTCATCTATGGCGGCTCGATCCTGCCCGGTTCCTACAAGGGCCGGCAGATCACCGTGCAGGATGTGTTCGAGGCCGTCGGCCAGCACTCGGTCGGCACGATCGGCGACGCCGAACTCCTCGAAATCGAGCAAGCCGCTTGTCCGTCGGCCGGCTCCTGCGGCGCCCAGTTCACCGCCAACACCATGGCCACCGTCGCCGAGGCCATCGGGTTGGCGCTGCCCTATTCCTGCGGGGCGCCGGCGCCCTATGAGATGCGCGACCGCTTCAATTTCGCCTCCGGCGAAAAGATCATGGAACTGATCGCAAAAAATATCCGCCCGCGCGACATCGTCACTCTGAAAGCGCTGGAGAATGCGGCGACCGTCGTCTCGGCCACCGGCGGCTCGACCAACGCGGCGCTGCATTTGCCGGCGATCGCCCATGAGGCGGGGATAAAGTTCGACCTGTTCGACGTCGCCAGGATCTTCGAGAAGACGCCTTATATCGCCGACCTGAAGCCGGGCGGCAAATATGTCGCCAAGGACATGTTCGAGGCCGGCGGCATTCCGCTCTTGATGAAGACGTTGCTCGACCACGGCTATCTGCATGGCGACTGCCTGACCGTGACCGGCCGCACTTTAGCCGAAAATATGGAGCACGTTGCCTGGAATGGTAGCCAGGATGTGGTCCGTCCCGCCAACCGACCAATCACCCGAACGGGTGGCGTCGTGGGCTTGAAGGGAAACCTTGCCCCCGAAGGCGCGATCGTGAAGGTCGCGGGCATGTCGGAGCTTAAGTTCTCTGGTCCGGCGCGTTGCTTCGATTCGGAAGAGGAATGTTTCCAGGCGGTTACGGATCGCAGCTACAGCGAAGGCGAGGTCCTCGTGATCCGCTACGAGGGACCGCGCGGCGGTCCGGGCATGCGCGAAATGCTGTCGACGACGGCGGCTCTCTATGGCCAGGGCATGGGCGGCAAGGTGGCCCTCATCACCGACGGGCGTTTTTCGGGCGCGACACGCGGCTTCTGCATAGGCCATGTCGGGCCGGAAGCCGCCGTAGGTGGCCCGATCGGGCTGCTCAGGGATGGCGACTTGATCGCGATCGACGCGGTGAACGGCACCATCGAGGTGGCGCTGTCCGACACCGAACTGGCGACCAGGGCAAAGGCATGGAAGGCGCGCGCGACCGACTATCAGTCGGGCGCGATCTGGAAATATGCACAAACGGTAGGGCCTGCCCGCGACGGGGCGGTCACCCATCCCGGTGGTGCGAGAGAAACACATTGTTATGCGGATATCTGAGTTGCTGAGGCTGTCTGTCTTTTCGGCACTGGTCGCGATCGCCACTTTTGGCGCGACCTTGGGCGCCGCAGGCCAGGCCATGGCCTTCGACGACAAGGTATTCGACGACAAGACCGGCGTGAAGCCGCAGTCGAGCCCGTGGGCGGTGTTCCAGTTCGGCTTCTCCGCCTACAAGAACGGCCGCAAGGAGCAGGCTGCTGAGGCTTATAAATACGCGGCCGAAAACGGCCAGATCGGCGCCACCTGGAAGCTTGCGCGCATGTATGCCGAGGGTGACGGCGTCGAGCGCGACGACTACGCGGCGTTCAAGTTCTTCAGCGAGATCGTCGACCAGGACGTCGAGCCCGGTTCGCCGGAAGAGAGCTATGTCTCGGACGCGCTCGTGGCGCTCGGCGACTATCTGAGGAAGGGCATCCCCGGCAGCCCGATCAAAGAGAACGAGGTGGCGGCCCAGGAGTACTACATGCGCGCCGCCGCCAACTACCGCAACCCGAATGCCCAGTTCGAGATGGGCCAGATCTTCCTGAACGGCAAGGGCGGCGTCAAGGCGAGCATCAAGCAGGCCGGACGCTGGTTCCAACTCGCTGCGGAAAAGGGCCATGCCGGCGCGCAGGCGACGCTCGGCCACCTGCTCTTCCAGAGCGGCAAGATCGTTCGGGGGCTGGCGATGATGACCGCGGCGCTTGAACGCGCCGCGCCTTCCGACCAGCCATGGATACGCGGCATGCAGGAAGAGGCGTTTGCCGCCGCGGGCGAGGCCGACCGCCGCACCGCGATTTCGCTGGCCGACGACATCCTCACCAAGGGTGGCGGCGACCGGTAGTCGCGAAACCAGTCAGACTGGGTCAATAGTCAGGAAGAGTGGGGATCTCGAAAAGAAAAAAATCGAGATCAATTCTCAGTCGGTTGCGTTGGAACGGGACTGGACTCCGGCGTTGAAATCGGCGTGGCCGGCGGCGCCGACGTGGTTTTAGGACAATCGTCGCGGATCCTTGTCCATGACGTGTTGTTGAGCACCATGTCGCAGCGGGCGAGATGGCTCCGACCGGAAAGCGTCAGGCAGGCGACCTGGCCGATCTGGAATGATGTTCCGTTGGCCAGGCATGCAGGATCGGCAAGCGCCGGCGTCGCCGCGAGGGCGAGCGCGGCGGCACATGGGCAAATCGCAAACCTGATCGTCATCCTGAACCCCAGCCGAACCCGGATTGCAGCGGAAACCCCGATTGTGGCGATATGACGGTCTATCAACCGGCAATCCGGCGGTTCGCGCCCCGAAATGATCAGATTGGCGCAAAACCCAGTTCGATGGCCACCGGCACGTGGTCCGAGGGTTTTTCCCAGGCGCGCACGTGCTTTTCGATCGAGACCGAGGAAAAGCGATTGGCGGCCTCGGGCGAGAGCAGCAAGTGATCGATGCGGATGCCGTTGTTCTTCTGCCAGGCGCCGGCCTGATAGTCCCAGAACGTAAAAATGTCCGTCGAGTCGGTGACCGCGCGCACGGCTTCGGTGAAGCCGAGGTTCTTCAGCCGGCGGAACGCCTGCCTGGTCTGCGGCTGGAACAGCGCATCGCCGAGCCAGTTCTCCGGAAACTTCGCATCGATCGGTTCGGGGATGACATTGTAATCGCCGGCCAGCACCAGCGCCTCTTCGAGCACGAGCCTTTCCTCGGCCCAGCGCTCCAGCCGCGCCATCCAGGACAGCTTGTAGGAGAACTTCTTCTCGTCATCGATCGGGTTGCCGTTCGGCAAGTAGAGCGAGGCAACGCGCAACGCGCCCTTGTCGGTCGAGAACACGCCCTCGATGAAACGCGCCTGATCGTCGGCATCGTCGCCCGGCAGGCCCCTGATGACCTCGTCGAAGCGGAGCTTCGACAGGATGGCGACGCCGTTGAATCCCTTTTGGCCATAGATTTCGACGTTGTAGCCAAGCGCCTCGATCTCGGCCCGCGGAAACTGCTCGTCGACCGTCTTGATCTCCTGCAGGCAGGCAATGTCGGGCGCGCTTTCCGTCAGCCAGTGGGTCAAATTGCCGATACGGGCCCGAACGCCATTGATGTTCCAGGTGACGATTTTCATGACGGCCTCATTGCTGCTCGGGCGGATGGCGTTCGACGAGGCCGATCGTATTGCCTGCCGGATCCTTTAGAAAGGCCATCCATTCGCTTTCCCCCGCCGGCCCGAACAGGCCCTCGGTATCGCGGTGGACGAGCATCGGCGGCGCAGTGAAGGGGACGCCGGCGGCTTTTGCCGAGGCGTGGAAATCGTCAAGGCCCGAAATGTCGAGATAGACGGTGCCGGCCGGCAGGCCATCGGTGAACAGCAGCCGCACATCGCCGGCCATGATGAAGGCGATGCCAGGCGGATCGAAGCGCACGTGCACGGCCATGCCAAGCACGTCTTGCCAGAACGCCAGCGTTGCATCGAGATCGCGCCCGGCTGAAAGCGCGACCTGACGGACCGCGCCAATGGTAGGCATTCTCTAAATACTGAAGCTGGTGCCGCAGCCGCACGAGGCGACCGCATTCGGGTTCCTGATCTGGAACGACTGGCCCATCAGATCGTCGACGAAATCGATCACCGAGCCGCCCATATAGACCAGCGAGAGGTCATCGATCAGCACGGTGGCGCCGTCCTTCTCGATGGCGACGTCGTCATCGTTGCGGGTGTCGACCAGGTCGAACTTGTAGGAAAAGCCGGAACAGCCGCCGCCCTCGACCGAAACGCGCAGCGCCGTCTTGCCGGCTTCGCCAGACACAATCTTGGCAATCCGCCTGGCGGCGGCGTCGGTCATCTCGACTTTCATGGCGGTCTTGGCATCAGCGCCCATGGGCGTCACCTTGCTTTCGGTTTCACATGATAGGTATGAAGCGCGAGGGGGCAAGTCAACTGCGGCGTAGGCTATGGAAATTGGCGGGGCTATGGAAATTGGTTGGGGCTATGGAAATCGGTTGGGGCGATGACAAATGAGTTGGGCGACATCGGATTCGGCTATCGGCCACGCGCCGCCTATGCCTGCGATCCGGCAAAGTCGCGCGGGCGGCTGTTCGACGAGGTGGAGAGCCCGACCCGGACGCCGTTCCAGCGCGACCGCGACCGCATCATCCATTCGACGGCCTTCCGCCGGCTGAAGCACAAGACGCAGGTGTTCGTCGCGCATGAGGGCGACCATTACCGCACCCGGCTGACGCATTCGATCGAGGTGGCGCAGATCGCGCGCGCCCTGGCGAGGGCGCTGCGCGGCGACGAGGACCTGGCAGAGGCGGTGGCGCTGGTGCACGATTTCGGCCACACGCCCTTCGGCCATACCGGCGAGGATGCGCTGAACCAGAAGATGGCGGCCTGGGGCGGCTTCGACCACAATGCACAGTCGCTGCGCGTGGTGACGCGGCTGGAGAGCCGCTATGCCGAATTCGACGGGCTGAACCTCACCTGGGAGACGCTGGAGGGGCTGGTCAAGCACAACGGACCGCTGACCGACGCCAGCGGAAACGGGCTGAAGGGGCCGGTGCCGCAAGCGATCCGCGACTATTCGGAGCTGCACGACCTCGAGCTCGACCGCTTCGCCGGCATCGAGGCGCAGTGCGCGGCGATCGCCGACGACATCGCTTACAACAGCCATGACATCGATGACGGCCTGAGGTCGGGCCTTCTGAAGCTCGACATGCTGGAAAAGGTTTCGCTGCCCGGCTCGATCCTCGACGGCGTGCGTCAGCGCTATCCGGCGCTGGACGATGTGAGGACAGGGCACGAACTGATGCGCCGGCAGATCACGATGATGGTCGAGGATGTCATCGTCTCCACCACCGCCAATCTGGCCCGCATCAAGCCGGACAGCGCCGACGCGGTGAGGGCGGCAGGCGAGACGGTGGTGACCTTTTCAGCCGAAATGGCCGCTTTCGAAGAGGAATTGAAAGCCTTTCTCTACAAGCATCTCTATCGACACAGCGAAGTCGTGCGCGTGCGCAACCAGGCCGAGCAGATCGTCAACGACCTGTTCGAGGTCTATTTCGCCGATCCGCGCGCCATGCCCGATGGCTGGCGCGAAGGGCTCGACCGGGCTGATGATCGCATCAAGGCGCGCAGCGTCGCCGATTTCCTGGCGGGCATGACGGATACCTACGCTTTGAAGGAACACCGCCGTTTGTTTGACCATACGCCTGAATTAAGCTAGGCGGGGCTCGATTTTGCCGGCCAATAGACCGGATTCCCGCAAAGCCGCCAGAGCCAGGGCCACACCAATGAACATCTTCGCCGATTTCAACGCGCGAATTATAAAGGCCGTCGAAGCGCTTGATTTGAAAGACAAAGACGGCGGTTCGCTGGACTTGTCGCGCGTCGCCGTCGAGCCGCCGCGCGACGCCAGCCATGGCGACCTGGCGACCAATGCGGCAATGGTGCTGGCCAAGCCGACCGGCCAGCCGCCGCGCGTACTGGCTGAAAGGCTGGCGCAAGCGCTGCGCGCCGACCCGGACATCGCCGCTGCAGACGTTGCCGGTCCGGGCTTCGTCAATCTCAGGCTCAAGGACGCGTTCTGGCAGGTGCATCTGACTGCGCTGCTCGGCGAAGGCCGCAATTACGGCCGCTCGACCGTTGGCGGCGGCAAGAAGGCCAATGTCGAATATGTCTCGGCCAACCCTACCGGACCGATGCATGTCGGCCATTGCCGCGGCGCGGTGGTGGGTGATGCGCTCGCCAATCTGATGGCCTTCGCCGGTTATGACGTGATCAAGGAATATGTCATCAACGACGCTGGTTCGCAGATCGACGTGCTCGGCCGCTCCGCCATGCTGCGTTACCGCGAGGCGCTCGGCGACGACATCGGCGAGATTCCTGCCGGGCTCTATCCAGGCGACTATCTCGTGCCGGTCGGCCAGGCTCTGGTAAGCGAATTTGGCCGTTCTTTGCTGCAGATGCCGGATGAGGAAGCGCTTGCCATTGTCAAGGACAGGACGATCGACGCGATGATGGCAATGATCCGTGAGGATCTGGCGCTGCTCAATGTGCATCACGACGTCTTTTTCTCGGAGCGCACCCTGCACGCCGACAACGCCCGGAAAATCCGCTCGGCGATCAACGACCTGACCCTCAAGGGCCATATCTACAAGGGCAAGCTGCCGCCGCCCAAGGGCGAGAAGCCGGACGAATGGGAGGATCGCGAGCAGACGCTGTTCCGCTCGACAGCGGTCGGCGACGACATGGACCGGGCGCTGGTCAAGTCGGACGGCACTTTCACCTATTTTGCCGCTGATGTCGCCTATTTGAAGGACAAGGTCGATCGCGGTTTCGTCGAGCTGATCTATGTGCTTGGCGCCGATCATGGCGGTTATGTGAAGCGCCTGGAAGCGCTTGCCAGGGCGATTTCCGGCGACGAGGTGAAGCTTACCGTGCTGCTTTGCCAGTTGGTAAAACTTTTTCGCGAGGGCGAGCCGGTGCGCATGTCGAAGCGGTCGGGCGATTTCGTAACGCTGCGCGAAGTGGTGGAGGAGGTCGGCCGTGACCCGATCCGCTTCATGATGCTCTACCGCAAGAACGATGCGCCGCTCGATTTCGACTTCGCCAAGGTGACCGAGCAGTCGAAGGACAATCCGGTATTCTACGTCCAGTACGCCTCGGCGCGCTGCCATTCGGTGTTCCGGCAGGCGAGCGAACAGTTGGGCGAGGCCAATTTCGATCGCAATCGGCTGGCCGCCGCCACCGCTTCGCTGACCGACGAAGGCGAGATCGGCCTGATCAGGAAGCTTGCCGAATATCCGCGGCTGATCGAATCCGCGGCACTTGCGCTCGAGCCGCACCGGCTGGCATTCTACCTCTACGATCTCGCCTCCAGCTTCCACGGACATTGGAACCGCGGCACCGAAAATCCCGACTTACGTTTTGTTAAGGTTAACGACCGACAATTGACCCATGCCAGACTAGGGCTAGTGCAGGCTGTTTCGGACGTTTTGACGTCCGGCCTGACGCTGATCGGAGCCGATGCGCCCACCGAAATGCGTTAGGTTTGACTAAAAAACCTGTCACCTTTTGCCCACATTGCGCTGGTAAGGGCCAACCCTGCGCGACGTCAACGGCGTCCGAATGAGTGCGAGTTCGGGAACAATAATGGCAGACAGAACCCAGCTGAAAGCAGCCGCCCAAAACGATATCGCCAACGATGATCCGTTCGCGGAACTGACCAGGATCATGGGCTTCGACCCGCGCCAGCCGGTCAAGCCGCAGGCCCAGTCGACGGCGGCTGCAGCAAGTCAGCCAGCGGACGACGGCGATTTCGGCATCGACCTCGAGAAGGAGTTGATGGGCGAATTCGGCGGCGACGCCAATGACGGCGCAGCCGAGCTTCGCGAGCCGGTTTTCGACGCGGCTGCTACTGACCCAATCGACGACGAGCTTGTCGCGTCGCTCGAACAGGATCTCCTGCTCGACGATGAAGCGGCGGACGAAATCGCCGATGCCGTTGCTATCGACGATGTTCGCTCTGGCGTTGCCGGAACTCCCTCGGCTGCTGAAGCTGCTTTCGACGACGATTTCGACGAAGCGCTCGCCAGTTCGCTCGAAGACGTGTCGCTATTCGAAGACGATTTGCCGGTGGACGACAGGCTTGGGAACGACGAGCTTGGGAACGACGAGCTTGCCGCGTCGCTCGAACAGGATTTCCGGCTGGACGACGACACGGCGGACGAAACTGCCCATGTCGTTGCCGTCGCCGACCTGGGTTCCGGTGTTGCCGAAGTATCCGCGCCGGCTGTTGAAGCGGCGTTCGACGACGATTTTGACCATGCGATCGCCAGTTCGCTCGAAGACGTGTCGCCGTTCGAAGACGATTTGCCGGTAAACGACGAATTCTCTGCGTCGCTCGAACAGGATTTCCGGCTGGACGACGATGCGGCGGACGAACAAAATACCGGCGCCGACACCGCCGCGCCGGCCGCTGAGCCCGCCTTCGACGATGAATTCGACAACGCCGTCGCAAGCTCGCTCGAAGACGAACTGACGCTCGACGAGCACGTGCAGGTGGAGCAGGCCGCCGAAGCCGCAGACATCGCCGCGCCGGCCGCCGAACCCGCGTTCGGATACGAGCTGACGCTCGACGAGCACGTGCAGGTGGAGCAGGCTGCCGAAGCCGCCGACATCGCCGCGCCGGCCGCCGAACCCGCGTTCGACGATGAATTCGACAACGCCGTCGCAAGCTCGCTCGAAGACGATCTGACGCTCGACGAGCATGAGCCGATCGAGGCCGCTGTCGAGGCTCCCGCTGCGGCTGTTTGGGCCGTTTCGGATGAGTCCGACGAGGACTTTGCCGACCACGACACTATGGCCGACGTCGCCATGGATGACGTCGACATGGATTTCGACATTCGCACGGCTGAGCCGGTCGAAGTCGACGAGCCAGAAATTGACGAGCCGGATTCTATCGCCGCCAACGACGACGAGCCTTCCGCCGCGACCCCGGAACATGCGTTGGACGACGATCTTGAATTGAGCTTCGACGACACGCTTGCCGATGAAGCCGAGGAGCCGGCTACTCAGGCCCCCGGCGTTGCAGCCGAACCGACGGCGCCAGCTGCCGTCGCTGAGGAGCGGAGCCTCGAAGACGAATTGAACGCGCTGTTGGGCACCATGAGCGCACGGGCTGCCCCGGTGGCAGCGTCCGCGGCCGCCATGGTCCAGCAACCTGTAGCCGCGGCTGGAGAAGCCGCCGACGAACCAGTGGATCCCACCGACGAACTGGCCGGGAGCCTTGACGAGCAAGACCTTTCGGAGCAGTCGAATGAAGACGCGGTCCAGGCCGCCGACGCCGACCTCGACACCGTTCTCCTCGACGGGCTTGTGGGCCATGATTTCGGCGCCGAAGACGCTGCCGGACCGGCTGATATCGATTTCGACGACGATGCATTGCACGCCGCCTTCGCCAAGGACATCGGTCTGGACCATGGCGATGACGCCGCTCCACAGCAGGATCCGAATGATTCGCTCAGCTGGATGGCGGCACCCTCCGCCGCGCCTGCGCCGGCCCGTTCGTGGAGCCGCGTAACGCCGGTGGCACAGCCGCAACCCGCCTTTGCAGCCCAGCCGACGGCTTCGGCGACCACAGAAACAACGACACCGCCAACCGCTGCGGCACCCTCCTATCAGGATGAGCCGGCCTATCAGGATGAGCCGGCCTATCAGGATGAGCCGGCCGAAGACGATGCCGCCAATGCGGCACCTGCGCCCGCTCAAAGCGAACAAGCCTCTGCATATGACGAGATGCCGGATGTCGAGACAGTCGATGTGCCCGAGCGCGTCGTAGCGCTGGCGGACGACCTCGATATTCCGGAACTCGACGTCAATGAAGACGCACCGCCGGCGCCTGCCTATGACGATCTCGATACCGAGTTCGCCAACCTTCTCTCGGAAATGAATGCCGTGGACGTCGCTGCCGGCCCGGCGCGCAGCACGGCGTATGACGACGAATCCTACAAATCCGGATTCAAGCCGGGGGCCGGACCCCAGCCGGGGGCAGGGTTCCAGTCAGCGGCCGGGTTCCAGTCAGGCCATGAGCCCGACCGCGTTGAAACGCGGACCTATGCGGCGAGACCGGCAGCAGCGCCCGTCAGTGCGTCTTACGCCGATGCCGCCAGCGGCTTTGATCTGGGCGACTTGCCCAGCGGCCGGCCGGTTTCGCAAGCGCAAGCCAACGATTTTGCCCTGGACGAACTCGACTACGACCCCGAACTGGATGAGGCCATGTCGGTTCCAGGCCTGGCCGAGCAGAATGCCGCGAGGCCCCGGAGCCGCGGCCTGCTGGTCGCCGCAGTCGTCGGCGCCGTGGCGATCGCCGGCGGTCTCGGCGCCTTCGCGCTGTCTTTCGGCGGCAACGGCGGCACCGATGCGCCGGTCATCGTCAAGGCGGACAACGCACCGATCAAGGTCAGGCCGGAAAATCCGGGCGGCACCGTCGTTCCGAACCAGGACAACAAGGTTTACGACGCCGTGGCCAAGGGGGGCGCGAGGCCTGCCGAACCGGTCCAGGAAAAACTGGTCACCAACACCGAAGAGCCGGTGGACGTGGCGGCCAAGGAACCGCCGCAGAGCCGTGTGGTCGATCTTTCGCCCGATGACATCGACACGGCTGAAGCCGCCGATGCGGTCGGCGGCACGCAAGCGGCCGGCGGCACGCAAGCGGCCGGGAATGCCGCCGCCGCGCCGGCACCCAAGTCCGAGGATCGTATCGCCCAGGTTCTGCAAGAGGCCGAGCAGGGCATCGAGCCGGATGTCGTCGCCGTTGCGCCACGCAAGGTGAGAACCATGGTGGTCAAATCTGATGGTTCACTGGTTGCGCGCGAGGACCCGGCGCCTGCGGCATCGCAGGTGGCTGCCGTCGAGCCTGTCGATCCGGCGCCGCAGCTTGTGGCCCCGGCGGGTCAGGCCGGCGAAACGGCGCAGACCGGGACCGTGGCGTCTGTTGCCGACCAGGCAAGTGGCGACCTGTTGGGCGGCGACCCAGTGGCCGGCGACCGGGCCGAAACCGCCACGCCGGAAGCAGTCAATCTGGCCGCCGTCCCCACGGCTGAGGCTGAAGGC
This sequence comes from Mesorhizobium sp. WSM4820, assembly GCF_055811075.1. Classification (NCBI taxonomy): domain Bacteria; kingdom Pseudomonadati; phylum Pseudomonadota; class Alphaproteobacteria; order Hyphomicrobiales; family Phyllobacteriaceae; genus Mesorhizobium; species Mesorhizobium sp. WSM4820. The sequence goes on from NZ_JBVVQN010000021.1 coordinate 67,645, forward strand.
CAAACCAACCAGCCTGCCAACACGCCGGCCACGGTTCCGGTGGCGCCGCAGCGTCCGTCCGACCAGCCGGTCGACGTCGTCGGTGAGGTCAAGCCCGACCAGGTTGCGTCCATCAGTCCGGCGGCGGCCTCGACCGGCGGTGGCTCGTGGTCGATGCAGATCGCCTCGCAGCCGACCGTCGAAAGCGCCCAGTCGACCTATCAGGATCTGCAGCGTCGCTATGGCAGCGTGCTTTCCGGCCACACGGCCAACATCGTCAAGGCCGAGATCGCCGGCAAGGGAACGTTCTATCGCGTTCGCGTCCCGGCGAAGTCGCGCAACGATGCGATCAGCCTGTGCACCAACTACAAGGCTGCCGGCGGCAACTGTTTCGTGTCGCGCTAACCATTTTCAAATCTCCCGCCCTTGGGCCGAAAGAACCGGCGCGGTCACAGACCGCGCCGGTTTTCTATGGTGGAAGGAGTTCCTCGTGTGGAAGGCTCGATGCGATTCCCTTTGTCTGCGTGAAGCTCTAAACTCCCGCCCATGACCGAATCAAAATCTATGATCCTTGGCTGCGCCGGGAAATCGCTCACACGCGACGAAATCAGGTTCTATCGCAGCGAATGCCCGTGGGGATTCATCCTGTTTGCCCGCAACATCGGCGAGGCCGAGCAGATCCGCGATCTGGTCGCCGCGATGCGCGATTGTGTCGAGCGCCCGGACGCCCCGGTGTTCATCGACCAGGAAGGCGGCCGTGTGCAGCGCCTGCGGCCGCCGCTGGCACCGAATTATCCGGCCGGTGGCGCGCTCGGCGCCTTGTGGCGCAACGACCACGATGCCGGCAACCGCGCAGCATGGCTGATGGCGCGGCTGCATGCTTTCGACCTGCTGCGCTACGGCATCACGGCTGATTGCCTGCCGGTGCTCGACGTGCCGATCGAGGGCGCCAGCGACGTCATCGGCGCGCGCGCCTATGGCAAGGAGCCTCGTGCCGTCATCGAACTGGGCCGCGCCGCGGCGGAGGGCCTGATGTCGGGAGGCGTGCTGCCGGTGATGAAGCATATTCCCGGGCATGGACGGGCCTTTGCCGACACGCATTTCGAACTGCCGACCGTCGATGCCTCGATGAGCGACTTGCAGCGGCATGATTTCGCCCCGTTCAGGGAGCTCAATCATTTGCCGATGGCGATGACGGCGCATGTCGTCTACAGCGCGATCGACCCGAAGAACCCGGCCACCACCTCCGGCAAGGTCATCGACGAGATCATCCGCGGCGAAATCGGTTTCGACGGGCTGCTGATGAGCGACGACACCTCGATGAAGGCACTTTCTGGGGATTTCCCGACAAAGGCGGCGGCGATCCTTGCGGCGGGCTGCGATCTGGTCCTTCACTGCAACGGCGTTTTCGAGGAGATGGTCGGCATTGCGTCGCGCACAACGGGGCTTGAAGGCACGTCGCTGCAACGCGCGCAACGGGCGCTGACCTATATCAAGAACCGCGATCGGGCTGATGAAACCGAGATACGCGCCGAATTCGCCACCTATTTCGATGCGGTGGCCTAGACCATGATCCCGAACGGTGGGAGCCGGTTTTTCGGAACAGATCACGGTCAAACACGAAGTTAGAAGCAAAGGAAGCGACAGGAAGTGGCGGAAACATTGGACAGCAAGGCTGGCAAGGCCGCACCGATGGACCGTCTTTGGGCCGAGAACGACGATTCGCGGCTGACCGGCGATCCCGCGCTGGTCGTCGATGTCGACGGTTTCGAGGGCCCGCTCGATCTTCTGCTGCATCTTGCCCGCAACCAGAAGGTCGATCTGTCGCGCATCTCGATCCTGGCGCTGGCCGAGCAATATCTGGCCTTCGTCGAAAAGGTGAGGGCGCTCAGGCTGGAGCTTGCCGCCGACTATCTGGTGATGGCGGCGTGGCTGGCGTTTCTCAAGTCGAAGCTCTTGATCCCCAAGCAACCCGGCGACGACGGTGAAAGCGGCGAGGAACTGGCGGCGGTGCTGCAATTCCGGTTGAAGCGACTGGAAGCGATGCGTGACGCGGCGGCACGCCTGGTCAATCGCAATCGGCTCGGGCGCGACGTGTTCGCCCGCGGCATGCCGGAAATGGTCATCGTCGAGAAACGCAACGCCTATTCGGCCTCGCTCTACGATCTGCTGACCGCCTATGCGGCGCAACGCCAGAAGCAGGCGATCACCAATGTGACGATCGCCAGGCGCGGTGTGTGGTCGCTCAAGGATGCGCGCGACATCCTAAACAGGCTGATCGGCACGCTTGCCGACTGGACGGCGCTGGACCGTTTCCTGGTCGAATATCTGACCGACCCGGACGAGCGGCGTACCGCGATTGCCAGTTCGTTTGCGGCGACGCTGGAACTGGTGCGCGAAGGCAAAATGGAAATGCGGCAGGACGACGTGTTCGCGCCGCTCTATCTGCGCGGTCGTGCGCAAGGCATCAGGGCAGTTGAGGTGGCATCATGAGCGAGCGCACCAACGCTTCGGTCATTCCGTTCAAGGTCGACGACGAGACCGAAGACGGCGTGCTCGCCGAGGTGCCGGCAGAAAGTCAGCCCCAGAACTTGTCCCAGAATCCTGGCGAGCGGCTGCATATGGCAGAGGCCGTGCGCATGGCCGAGGCGATCGTGTTCGCCAGCGCCGAGCCGGTCAGCGAAAAGCAGCTTGCCGGGCGCCTGCCCGACGGCATCAATATCGCCGCGGCGATGGCTGAACTGCAGCAGATTTATGCGCGGCGCGGCGTCAATCTGGTGCGCGTTGGCGATGCCTGGGCGTTCCGCACCGCCGGCGATCTCGCTTTCCTGATGAGCCGCGACACGGTGCAGCAGAAGAAGCTTTCCCGTGCGGCGCTCGAAGTGCTGGCGATCATCGCCTACCACCAGCCGGTGACGCGCGCCGAGATCGAGGATATCAGAGGCGTCGAGACCTCGAAGGGCACGCTGGACACGCTGATGGAGACCGAATGGGTGAAGATGCGCGGCCGGCGCCGCACGCCCGGCCGTCCCGTCACCTACGGCACTACCGACATCTTCCTCGACCATTTCGCGTTGGAGGAGATCCGCGATCTCCCAGGCATGGAGGAATTGAAGGGTGCCGGGCTGCTTTCGGGCCGCATGCCGTCGAATTTTTCCATTCCGATGCCGCCGGCCGACCCGGACGTGCTGACCGATGACGAGGATCCGCTGACCGACATCGACCTTGAGGAACTCGGCCTGTTGACCCCGCGTGTCGAGGAAGATTGACCGCAAGCGACGTGCCGAAAGCGATGGTATTTAGCGGCTGCGCCGATAGGTAGCGGGCTGAGGCGCCGAAACTGCGTGACTTCGGCCACTCATTTATAAACTCTGTCGCGGTTGTGTTTGAATCCCGGCGCGAAAGCGCATAGATCATCGTCAGAGAAAACTTTCGAGAGAGATTGTTATGGGTTCATTTTCGATTTGGCATTGGCTGATCGTGCTGGTGATCGTGCTGCTGGTGTTCGGTCGCGGCAAGATTCCCGAGCTGATGGGTGACATGGCCAAGGGTATCAAGAGCTTCAAGAAGGGCATCGCCGACGACGAGGTTGCCGAGGACAAGCGCACCGTCGAGCACCGTGCCGACGAAACCGTTTCGGCAGCGAAGGAAAAGGCCAGCAAGAGCTGAGCCCAAAACTTTAGTCGGAACGTATCGCCATGTTCGACATCGGCTGGACCGAGATGCTGGTGATCGCGATCGTCATGATCGTGGTCGTCGGGCCCAAGGATTTGCCCAAGATGCTGCGCACTTTTGGCCGCACGACGGCGAAGATGCGCGGCATGGCAGCCGACTTCCAGAAACAGTTCAACGATGCGCTGAAGGAGGCCGAGCTTGACGACGTCAAGAAGTCGGTCGATTCACTCAGAAGCCTCAACCCGGCCGCCGAGATCAGGAAACAGCTCAACCCGTTCGAGCAGGCGGCGGCCGACGTCCGTTCAGGCGTCGACGCGGTGATGAAGCCGAAGCCGGCCGCAGACCCGGTCGCGCCGGCTGCTTCGACGCCGCAGGATACCGAGCTGAACAATGGCGCGACGGTGCTGCCGGGCGTCGATGCCCCGGAAGCGGCGCCGGCGGCGCCGACCTTTCCGGCGATGACCGATGGTTCGGTGACACCGCCTGTCGCGACGGCGCCGCCGGCCGCATCGCCAAAGGCCTCGGCGGCGAAGACGGGTGCCGCGCCAGCGAAAGCGATGCCGGCCTCCAAGGCCGCAGCGAAGCCAGCGGCAAAACCTGCTGTGACAAAGACCGCGGCTAAAAAGGCCGAGCCGAAGCCCGCACCAGCAACGGTTAAGAAGCCGGCCGCAGCCGCCAAAAAGACGGCGGGAGCCGCCAAGTGAGCATTTCGGAAAAGGACGAGATCGACAAGTCGGCGGCTCCGCTGATGGAGCATCTGATCGAGTTGCGCCGGCGGCTGATGTGGTCGATCGGCGGGTTCTTCGTCGCCTTCCTGTTCTGCTTCTTCTTCGCCAAGCAGTTGTTCAACCTGCTGGTCATCCCGTTCAAATGGGCGACGCAATGGGCAGGGCTCGACCCGCACAAGGTCGAGCTGATCTACACGGCGCCGCAGGAATTCTTCTTCACCCAGGTCAAGCTGGCGATGTTCGGCGGCATGGTGATCGCCTTTCCGCTGATCGCCACCCAGATCTACAAATTCATCGCGCCCGGCCTCTACAAGAATGAACGCAACGCCTTCCTGCCGTTCCTGATCGCTTCGCCGATCCTGTTCCTGATGGGCGCGTCGCTGGTCTATTTCTTCTTCACGCCGATGGTGATGTGGTTCTTCCTCGCCATGCAGCAGGCCGGCACCGACGACCAGGTGCAGATTTCGCTGCTGCCGAAAGTGTCGGAATATCTCAGCCTGATCATGACGCTGATCTTCTCCTTCGGTCTGGTGTTCCAGTTGCCGGTGGTGACCAGCCTGATGACGCGGGTGGGCATGCTGTCGTCCGAGGCGCTGGTCGAAAAGCGCAAATGGGCAATCGTCATCGCTTTCGTCGTCGCGGCTATTCTGACGCCACCCGACCCGATAAGCCAGATCGGCCTGGCCGTTCCCACGATCCTTCTCTACGAGGTCTCGATCTGGTCGGCCCGGCTGATCGAGCGCAGCAAGGAACGGGAACGTCTGGCGCGCGAGAAGCGGGAGGCTGCGGAAGCGGCGGCCGAAAAGCCGGCGGACGCGTCATCGGCCTAGCGGCATCGCCGTTATCTTCAGGTTTACGGGACAGCGCGGGGCGCGAGGGAACTCGATCTTCACATCTTGCATCGGTCAAGGATGCGGTTTACGCCCCCTCTAGCCTACTTGAGGACGAACAGACCATGCTTGACATCAAATGGATTCGCGACAATCCGAAGGCCCTTGTCGAGGCGCTGCAGAAGCGCTCGTGGCCGGTTGCGGAGGCGCAGTCCACGGTCGATGATCTGATCGCCAGGGACGAGGCGCGGCGCGAACATCTGACCGAGCTGCAGACCAGGCAGGAGCGCCGCAACGCCGCCTCGAGAGAAATCGGCAACGCCATGCGCTCGGGCGACGCCGCCCTTGCCGAAAGACTGAAGGCCGAGGTCGGCGAGATCAAGGCCTTCATCCAGAACGGCGAGGCGCGCGAACGCGAGCTCGACAAGGCGCTGAACGACGCATTGGCGGTGCTGCCCAACGTGCCGCTCGACGACGTGCCGGTCGGCAAGGACGAGCACGACAACGTCGTCAAGCGTACCGTCGGCAAGGTGCCGGCCCGCCCGAACTGGGTGAAGGAGCATTTCGAGATCGGCGAAGCGCTCGGCATGATTGATTTTGAGCGGGCGGCGAAACTGTCCGGTTCGCGGTTCACGGTGCTCAAGGGCGGACTGGCACGGATGGAGCGCGCGCTCGGCCAGTTCATGCTGGATCTGCATACGACCGAGCATGGCTACGAGGAGATCCAGCCGCCGCTGATGGTGCGCGACGAAGCTCTTTTCGGCACCGGGCAACTGCCGAAGTTCGAGGAGGATCTGTTCTTCGCCCCGCATGGGGACGGCAGGCTTGGCCTCATTCCCACCGCCGAAGTGCCGCTGACCAATCTCGTGCGCGAAGACATCACGCCGCATGAAAAACTGCCGCTGCGCTATACCGCGCTGACCTCGTGCTTCCGCTCGGAAGCGGGCTCGGCCGGGCGTGACACGCGTGGCATGCTGCGCCAGCACCAGTTCTACAAGGTCGAACTGGTGTCGATCACCGACCAGGACACCTCGCTTGCCGAGCACGAGCGGATGACCGAATGCGCTGAGGAAGTGCTGAAGCGGCTCGGCCTGCCGTTCCGCACCGTGACGCTGTGCACCGGCGACATGGGCTTTGGCGCGCGCAAGACCTATGACATCGAGGTCTGGCTGCCGGGCCAGAACGCCTATCGCGAGATTTCGTCCTGCTCGGTCTGTGGCGATTTCCAGGCGCGGCGCATGGATGCCCGCTACAAGGACAAGGACGGCAAGGGCAACCGCTTCGTCCACACGCTGAACGGTTCCGGCACCGCCGTCGGCCGCGCCCTTATTGCCGTCATCGAAAACTACCAGAATGAGGATGGCAGCGTAACCATTCCTGAAACGCTTCGGCCTTACATGGGCGGTCTGGAAAAGATCGAATCGAGATAATGCGCATCCTCCTGACCAATGATGACGGCATCCATGCCGAGGGCCTTGCATCGCTCGAACGCATCGCCCGCACGCTGTCGGACGATGTCTGGGTGGTGGCTCCGGAGCAGGATCAGTCCGGCTATGCGCATTCGCTGTCGATCTCGGAGCCGCTGCGCCTGAGAAAGATCGGCGAAAAGCACTTTGCCGTGCGCGGCACGCCGACCGACTGCGTCATCATGGGCGTAAAAAAAATCTTGCCCGCAGCACCAGACCTGATCCTGTCCGGGGTCAATTCCGGCGCCAACATCGCCGACGACGTCACCTATTCGGGCACCGTTGCCGGCGCCATGGAAGGCGCGCTGCTCGGTGTGCGCTCGATCGCGCTCAGCCAGGCTTATTCCTATGTCGGCGAGGATCGCCTCGTCCCTTACGAGACCACCGAGGCGCTGGCGCCGGCGCTGCTCAAAAAACTGGTCGCCATGCCGCTGCCGGATGGCGTGCTGCTCAACGTCAATTTTCCGAATTGCCTTCCCGAAGAGATCGCCGGCACGGTGGTCACCTCGCAAGGCAAGCTCGTCCACAGCCTGTGGGTCGACGAGCGCCGCGACGGCCGCGGGCTTCCCTATTATTGGCTGCGCTTCGGCCGCGAGCCGGTCGAGGGCAAGCAAGGCACTGATCTCCATGCCATGCGCAACCGGCTGGTGTCGGTGACGCCGCTGCAGCTCGATCTCACGGCGCATGAAATTCGCGATCAACTGACCAAGGCGCTCGCATGAACCTGAACCATGGTCCGACGGCCGATGACCGCGAAGGCTTCGCCGCTTTCCTGCTCCGCCTGCGCGGCAAGGGCGTGGTGCCGAAGGCGCTGATCGCCGCCTTCGAGGCGACGCCGCGGCGCGGCTTCCTTTCCGCACAGTTCCATCCGATCGCCTGGTCGGACCGCATGCTACCGATCGAATGCGGCGAGGCGATCGAGGGCGCCGACCTGCAGGCTGCGGTGATCGCAGCACTTGCCATCGAGCCGGGCAACCGGGTGCTCGAGATCGGCACCGGGTCGGGCTACACGGCGGCGGTGATGTCGCGGCTCGCCGCGCGCGTCGTCACAATCGATCGCTACAAGACGCTGGTCGAGCAGGCCAAACAGCGCTTCGAGGCGCTCGGCATCGGCAATGTCATCGTGCGCCAGGCGGACGGCTCCAACGGACTGGCCAATGAAGCGCCGTTCGACCGTATCGTCGCGTGGGCGGCCTTCGACAGCTTGCCGCGCTTCCTGCTCGATCAATTGTCGAGCGGCGGCATCGTCATCGCCCCGATCGGACCCGAGGAGGGCGAGCAGGTGCTGGCCAAGCTGACCAAGGTCGGCAGCCGCTTCGAACGCGAGGACATCGGTCTCGTACGCCTGCAGCCGATCCTGCGCAGCGTGGCCGCCGTCATCTAGGATCTGTCGATATTCAGGTGATGCCCGCAACTCACCTGTCTGGTCCGTCTCCGGCTTGCCTCAGCTCAATCACGCCCGTCCAATGCAGCTTTAAATATTTTAAGAAAATTTGCGTCTGATTCTAGAGGTTTAACCGGCCGGTAACATTAACGCGCTTTAATCACGGTCAGTCTGTACCGGGTATCTGCGGGTAAATGCGATGCAATTCAGTATTTTGAAGGCAAACGGACGCAACCTGGCGCGGGGTATCGCCGTCCTGATGGTTGCGGGCACTACGGCGGGATGCAGTTCCCAGGTCTCGCGGTTCAACAGCGTCGATGATGTCTTCACCTCGTCGACAAACAACCAGCGCGCCATCATCGACAAGCAGGACGCCGCCCAGCCCTATCCCGGCGATACCGCCGCGGTTTCGACCGCGCCGCTCGACGGCAGCCACACCCAGTCGGTAAGCCGTTCAAGCCTCGAACCGGTCACGACGCAGCAATTGCCGCCGGTCGACCAGGCGCAGCCGGCTACCGCGTCGGCGCCCGCCGCCAGTCCGGCTCGCACCGCTTCGGCGCCAGCCGCTCCCCGGGTCGACCGGACTGCCGGAACCGTGGCAAAGCCGTTCAAAGAGTCACAGCCCGATGCCCCGCGCATGGCGACGGCGGGCGGCGAACCGCGTGCAGCCGAGATCATCGTCAAGGACGGCGAGACCATTTCCGGCCTGTCGCGGCGCTACGGCGTGCCCGCCGACGCCCTGATGAAGGTCAATGGGCTAAGCGCGACCAACGGGCTGAAGACCGGCCAGAAGATCGTCATCCCGGCCTATGCGTATTCGGGCAAGAAACCGGCGCCGAAGCTTGCCGACGCCAAGCCTGCGAACGACACCAAGCACGATGTGCCGGCCAAGGCGCCGGAGATGGTCGCCGTGCTGCCGCAGCAGCCCAAGCTCAAGGAGGGCAAGTCCACCGCGCAGGTGGATGCATCGGCCGCAGCAAGCCAGCCGAAGGACACCGCACCCAAGGCGGCTGGTGCCGGTGGCTCCTACACCGTGCAGCAGGGCGATACGCTGTCGGCCATCGCCAGGAAGACCGGCGTCGGCGTGGTTGCGTTGAAGCAGGCGAACGGCATGCAGGACGGTCTGCTCAAGATCGGCCAGACATTGAAGGTGCCGGCCGGCGGAACCGCGACGGTGGCCAATGCCAAGCCGGCAAAGGTCGATCCGGTAACGACTGCCACCACCCCGCCTGCGGCGAAGACGACGCCGTCGGAAACGCTCGCCGCCTACACGCCGCCGAAGAAGGAAAAGGTCATCCAGCAGGCCGAGGACGACGACGCGGTCGCGCCGAACGCCACCGGTATCGGCAAGATGCGCTGGCCGGTGCGCGGCCGCGTGATCTCCAGTTTCGGCGGCGGCAAGGACGGTGTCGACATCGCCGTGCCGGAAGGAACGCCAGTCAAGGCGGCCGAGAACGGCGTCGTCATCTATGCCGGCGATGGCCTCAAGGAATTCGGCAATACAGTGCTGGTGCGCCACGAGAACGGTTTGGTCACAGTCTATGGTCACGCCCGTTCGATAGAGGTCCAGCGCGGCCAGAAGGTCAAGCGCGGCCAGGAAATCGCGCAGTCCGGCATGAGCGGCACCACCGACTCGCCGAAACTGCATTTCGAAGTGCGCAAGAATTCGGCGCCGGTCGATCCTTCGACCTATCTTGAATAAAGAAAGTCGATCCTTCGACCTATCTTGAATAAAGAAAGTCGATCCTTCGACCTATCTTGAATAGAACAAGAAAAGCGATTGCGGGCCGCCTGACCTCCAGTCCGGCCCGCCGGCTCGGCCCGCTCCGCAAGGGGCGGGCTTTTTCAGGGCGTTTCCGGACCATGATCTTGTCCGAAAACCGGGCTCCACTTTTTGCTACGCTGACCTTCGATTCGGGATCATGGTCTAATCCTGGAGCGACTTGCCGAGCCGGCCTGCCAGATCCTGGGTGTACTGCCAGGCGACGCGGCCCGAACGGCTGCCGCGCGTCGTCGCCCATTCCAGCGCCTCGGCGCGTAGCGTCTCGGGATCGATGGCGAGTCCGTGATGGCGGACATATCCGTCGATCATGTCGAGATACTCGTCCTGCGAGCATTTGTGGAAGCCGAGCCAGAGGCCGAAACGGTCGGAGAGCGAGACTTTTTCCTCGACCGCTTCCGACGGGTTGATGGCGGTCGAGCGCTCATTGTCGATCATGTCGCGCGGCAAAAGGTGGCGCCGGTTCGACGTGGCGTAGAAGATCACATTGGCCGGGCGGCCCTCGACTCCGCCTTCGAGCGCCGCCTTCAGCGACTTGTAGGACGTGTCATCGCGGTCGAATGAGAGGTCGTCGCAAAACAGGATAAAACGGTAAGGCGCTGCCTTCAGCAGCGCCATCAGCTTCGGCAGCGTGTCGATGTCCTCGCGGTGGATCTCGATGAGCTTGAGTGGCAGGTCCAGCTTTGCCGATGCGTTGACCGCCGCATGCACGGCCTTGACCAGCGAGGATTTTCCCATGCCGCGTGCGCCCCACAACAGCACGTTGTTGGCTGCGTAACCGGAGGCGAAACGCTCGGTGTTGTCGACCAGTATGTCGCGTACGCGGTCGACGCCGCGGATCAAACCGATGTCGACGCGGTTGACCTTGCGCACCGGCTCCAGATAGCCGGGATCAGCCTGCCAGACAAAGCAGTCGGCCCCGCCGAGATCGGTTTCCGGCACCCGAGGCGGGGCGAGGCGGGCGACCGCCTCGATCAGGCGGTCGAGCTTCCTGTTCAGGGCTTCGATGGTGCTGTCGGTCATTCTTGTCTTTTGTTTTTGCATTCACGAAGCAACGGAACCTATTGATTCCGGCGGTTTCGGAACCGGCTCCAACCTTTTGTTAGGGCACGATCTTTTTCGAGAACCGCGCTCCATAATTCGGGACCATGCTCTAACACGGCTCAACCAGCCGGAAAAGCAGCTGAAATGCTCGGCCGCAGTTGCATTGGCAACTTTACCGACTATATTCCGGCCAAATTTCACGGGGCCGCCAAATTACCCGTTTGGCGGCTGTTTTTCAAAATTCAGGAGTACTTCGATGTTCGTGACACCGGCATATGCCCAAGGCGTCGGCACCTCCCCGGATATGTTCATCAGCATTTTGCCGTTTGTCCTGATTTTCGTGATCATGTATTTTCTGATCATCCGGCCGCAGCGCACGCAGTTGAAGAAGCGCGGCGAGATGCTGGCGGCGGTGCGCCGCGGCGATACGGTCGTCACTGGCGGCGGTTTCGTCGGCAAGGTGACCAAGGTCATCGATGACAACGAGCTCGAGATCGATCTCGGCGGTGGCACCAAGGTAACGGCGCTGCGCTCGACGATCGCCGATGTGCGCGTCAAGGGCGAGCCAGTGGCGAACCAGAACGCCAAGAAATAAACCGATTGGCGAACGATCTGCGGATACACCCAGACCGACAAACGCCATTTGCTGTATTTTCGCGCTTCAGGACGAACCTGATCTGGCTGGCCGCCGGTATCACGGGGCGCCAACGATCTCGTGATGCCATTGCGCGCTGGTCCCATGCCGGCAAGATTGACAATAGTTGAAGAAAGCCCGATGGCAGCATCAAAGTGAACTGCCTTGTGCTCGACATCAACCTTTGTGCGGACCACGGCGAGCCAGTGGCGAACCAGCGCGCCTATAAATAACCCAATTCCAGGCGGAACGATCCGCCCGAATGCCGTGACGGACGACGCCATATGCTCTATTTCTCGCGCTTCAAGATGATCCTGATCTGGCTGGCCGTGGCCGCCACAGTGATCCTGGCTGCGCCCAATCTTTTTTCGGCAAGCACGCTCGCCAAGCTTCCCGACTGGGTGCCGAAGCGCCAGATGACGCTCGGCCTCGATCTGCAGGGCGGCTCGCATATCCTGCTCAGGATGGATCCGAACGATCTGATCAAGGATCGGCTGGAGACGACGCGCGACGAAATCAGGACGCGGCTGCGCGATGCCAAGATCGGTTATACCGGCCTTGCCGGATCAGGCCGGGCCGTGCAGGTCCGCATCACAGATCCCGGTCAGGTCGAAGCCGCCAAGACGGCGCTGAAGACATTGACCGACCCGGTGGCCGCCGGCCTGTTCAGCGGCGGCTCCGTCCAGGAAATGTCGCTGGAGGATTCCGAGCCCGGCCTGCTCAAATTCGCCTTCACCGATGCCGGCATCAAGTATCGCACGTCGACGGCGCTGGCGCAGTCGCTCGAAGTCGTCGAGCGCCGCGTCAACGAACTCGGCACCACCGAGCCGATCGTGCAACGCCAAGGCGACGACCGCATTCTGGTCCAGGTGCCGGGCCTGCAGGATCCGCAACGGCTGAAGGACATTCTAGGCCAGACCGCCAAGCTGACCTTCCAGATGGTCGACCAGTCGATGCCGGTGCAGGACGCGCTCAACGGTCGTCCGCCGGCCGGATCCTCGGTGTTGTATTCGCAGGATGATCCGCCGGTTCCCTATCTGATCGAGAACCGCGTCATCGTTTCTGGCGAAAATCTCGTCGATGCGCAGGCGACGTACAATTCCCAGACCAATGAGCCGGTGGTTTCGTTCACGTTCGATTCCAAAGGGGCGGCGCGTTTCGGCCAGGCCACCTCGCAGAATGTCGGCAAGCTGTTTGCCATCATCCTCGACAATCAGGTGATTTCGGCGCCGCAGATCCGCGAACCGATCCTTGGCGGCAGCGGCCAGATCTCAGGCAATTTCACCGCCGAGAGCGCCAACGATCTCGCCGTGCTGTTGCGTGCCGGCGCGCTGCCGGCGACGCTGACGGTGATCGAAGAGCGCACGGTAGGCCCTGGGCTCGGCGAGGATTCCATTCACGCCGGCAAGGTTGCCGGCGTGATCGGCTCCATCCTCGTCGTCGTGTTCATGTTCGTGGCCTATGGCTTTCTCGGCTTCATTGCCAACATCGCGCTGGCGGTGCATGTCGCGATGATCATCGGGTTGTTGTCGTTGCTTGGCGCGACACTGACATTGCCCGGCATCGCCGGCATCGTGCTGACCATCGGCATGGCGGTCGATTCAAACGTTCTCATCTACGAGCGCATCCGCGAGGAGCGACGAAACGGTCGCTCGGTAATCCAGGCGATCGACACGGGCTTTTCCAAAGCGCTGGCGACCATCGTCGATTCGAACGTCACCTCGCTGATCGCGACCGTGGTGCTGTTCTGGCTCGGGACCGGCCCGGTGAAGGGCTTTGCCGTAACCTTCGCCATCGGCATTCTGACCACCGTCTTCACCGCCTTCACCTTCACCCGCCTGCTGGTGTCGATCTGGCTTCGCCGCGCCCGCCCGAAGGAATTGCCGCGCGCGCCGGTGACCTTCGTCCCGCCGGGCACACGAATTCCGTTCATGGGCATCCGCCGCTGGACATTCGCGCTGTCCAGCGTGCTGTCGATCCTGGCGGTCGTGCTGTTCATGACCGTCGACATCAATTACGGCATCGACTTCAAGGGCGGGTCGCTGATCGAGGTCCAGGCCAAGGATGGCACCGCCGATATTGCCGACATCCGCGGCAGGCTTTCGGAACTCAATATCGGCGAAGTGCAGGTGCAGCAGTTCGGCGACCCGAACGACGTCTTGATTCGCGTCGGCACGCAGGAGGGCGGCGAGAACGCCGAACAGACCGTCATCGACAAGGTGCGTGGCGAGTTGCAGGACCATTACGATTTCCGCCGCGTCGAAGTGGTGGGACCGACGGTCTCCGGCGAGCTTGCCAAGCAAGGCACCATCGCCATGCTGATCGCGCTGCTCGGAATCCTGGTCTATGTCTGGTTCCGCTTCGAATGGCAGTTCGCGGTCGGCGCCATCATCGCCACGGTCCACGATGTGGTCATGACCATCGGCTTCTTTGTCATCACCGGTCTCGAATTCAACCAATCGTCGCTTGCGGCGATACTCACCATCATCGGCTACTCGCTCAATGACACGATCGTCGTCTATGACCGTGTTCGCGAAGACTTGCGAAAATACAAGAGGATGCCGCTGCCGCAATTGTTGAACAACGCCATCAACGAGACGCTGTCGCGAACGACGCTGACCTCGGTGACGACGATGCTCGCGCTGCTGGCGCTGGTGCTGTTCGGCGGCGAGGTGATCCGCTCGTTCACGCTGGCGATGCTGTTCGGCGTCGTCTTCGGAACCTATTCGTCGATTTTCATCGCCGCGCCATTGCTCATCCTGTTCAAGCTGCGGCCGGAAACCGCGACGGCCGATGTGGAGAAGCCGGTGAGCGGCGGCAAAGCCATAGCAACCTGACGGGTGGCCAACGGGATGACCAAAGGCATTGTCATCCGTGAAGCGCATTTCCCCGGCCGTGCGCCGATCGAGGCCTATGGCAATGGCGGGTTTCGTTTCGCCGACATGTCGCATCGCGGCTCGCTCCTGTGCCTGCCGTCGGGCATCTATGGCTGGGAGCCGGCTGATCCCCTGGCACTGACGGCGGCGGATTTCGCCAAGCTGCTCAACGAGGCTGACCAGGTCGAGATCCTGCTGGTCGGCGCCGGCAAGGATCTCAGGCCGTTGCCGGCAGCGCTGCGTGCTGTGTTGAAGGCGGCGGGCATTGCGGCCGATCCGATGTCGACTGGTGCTGCCGTGCGGACCTACAATGTTCTCCTGGCGGAAAACCGTGCGGTGGCCGCCGCGCTGATTGCCGTCGAGTGACGTGAGCGAAAACGCCAAAATCGTCATGGAAACGGTGCGCGCCGCCGACCATGATCGCTATGTTTGCGCGCTCTATGCGCCCGAGGACAAGCGTGACGCGCTATTTTCGCTCTATGCCTTCAATGCCGAGATATCAGGCATTCGCGACCGTATCCGCGAGGCACTGCCCGGCGAGGTGCGACTGCAATGGTGGCGCGATGTCATCGCCGCCGAGGACGCCGGGGTAGGCACAGGCCATCCCGTCGCCGACGCGTTGAAGGCGACGATTTCCGCCCATCACCTGCCGAAGCCCGCCTTCGAGAACATGCTCGAAGCCCGTATTTTCGATCTCTATGACGACCCCATGCCGTCGCGCACCGATCTGGAAGGCTATTGCGGCGAGACAGCAGCGGCGCTCATCCAGCTTGCAGCGATGGTGCTCGATCCCGTCGAAGCGCCGCGTTTCGCCGAACTTGCGGGCAGGGCAGGTTGCGCACAAGCGATGACCGGCCTTTTGCTGCTGCTGCCATTGCATCGCAAGCGTGGGCAATGCTTTGTCCCGGCCGACATTCTGGCCGCGGCAGGATCGTCGTCCGAAGAGTTCGTTGCAGGCGATGACGGGCCTGGAGCACAACGCGCCGTCGCCGCAATGATCGCGCTGGCGCAAGAACATCTTGCAGCTTTCGAAAGCGGTGCATCGTCGTTGCCGGATTCGCTCAGACCAGCATTTTTGCCGCTGGCCTTGTCGCGCGCCTATCTCGGCAAGATGGAAAGTTCTCGTCAGTCACCTCTGAACGAGGTGGCGCGGCTCTCGGCCTGGCGCCGGCATTTTCTGTTGTTGCGCCGCGCGACGCGAGGCTGGCCGGACGCCTGAAGGCTGCCAAGGATGAAGGAATCCGGAAAGCCGGAACTATCACGGCAGCCGTAGACGTCTGTCACGATGGGTCGCTCGATCCGCCATCGCGCATCAGCGCCTCATAGTCGCGACCGCCATAGAAGATGTTGACGATGCGGACGAGTTCGTCATCGACAACGTAAGCGATGATGGCAGAGTGCTCGAACGGCACTGTCCGCAATCCCGGCGCAATGTCATCGCGCGACCGGCCACCACGAGGCGCATTGCCGATGCTCTGGCAGCGTTGTTTAATCCGATCGACAAAACCATTTGCGATGCTTTCGCTGCCGCTGCTCTCAAGGATGTAGGCAGCCATCGCTTCGAGATCGGCAATAGCTTCTTCGCTAAGAGCGACGGCGAGACGCTGTATCATCATTGTCTCGCTCGCGTTGTGAAATCCGGCTCTTTACCCTGTCGATTGCTTCTTCGAGCGAAACAGCGGGCCTTGTATCCTCGATCGATGCCTTCACGCGCGCCCTGATCGACGCCATCCGCTCGGCATGCTCTTCCTCCTCGCGCTGGAAGGCACGAAGTGCTGCGCGGATCACCTCGCTCGCCGAACCAAAGGTACCATCCTCGACTTTTTCGCGGATCATGCGCGCCATGGCGGGCGTGACGGTGACGGACAGTTTCTCGGCGGGCTCCATGGAATTGCTCCCTGTGGCGAGGTAGGATAATATCCTACTCTCCGATCAACTGATCGACAAGACCGGAAAAGGCTACTCCGCTGCTTCCGCCTGCGAAGGCAGCCCTAGCCATTGCCGGCAATCATCCAACGCACGCGATGTAACAGCACGCCGCCTGGCGACGGTCTTGTCCTTGCCGCGCAGGCGTTTTCCCTCGGCTTTCGGCGCTTCCACCGGAGGGAACAAGCCGAAATTGATGTTCATCGGTTGGAATGAGCGCTTTCCCGGCTCGTCGTCGGAAACGATGTGACCGCCGGTAATATGGTTGAGCAGCGCGCCAAAGGCTGTGGTCATCGGCGGCAGCGCCGGCGCGTGGCCCAACCGCTCGGCGGCGGCAAAGCGCCCGGCAAGCAGGCCGATGGCGGCACTTTCGACATAGCCCTCGCAGCCGGTGATCTGGCCGGCGAAGCGCAGGCCGGGCCGTGATTTCAACTGCAGCGATTGGTCAAGCAACGTCGGCGAATTGATATAGGTGTTGCGGTGCAGGCCGCCGAGGCGGGCAAACTCGGCGTTTTCGAGGCCCGGGATGGTGCGGAACACGCGCACCTGCTCGGCGTGCTTCAGCTTGGTCTGGAAACCGACTATATTGTAGAGCGTGCCTAGCGCATTGTCCTGGCGAAGCTGCACGACGGCATAGGCCTTTACCGACGGATTGTGCGCATTGGTCAGCCCCATCGGCTTCATCGGCCCATGGCGCAGCGTCTCGACGCCGCGCTCGGCCATGATCTCGATCGGCAGGCAGCCGTCGAAATAGGGCGTACCTTCCCATTGCTTGAATTCGGTCTTTTGGCCGTCGACAAGCGCCTGCACGAAGGCTAGATATTGCTCCTTGTCCATCGGACAGTTGATGTAATCCTTGCCGGTGCCGCCAGGTCCGACCTTGTCGTAGCGCGACTGGAACCAGCAGATGTCCATGTCGATCGTGTCGAAATGGACGATCGGCGCGATGGCGTCGAAGAAGGCGAGCGCATCGGCCCCGGTCACTTCCGCGATCGATTGGGCGAGCCCAGGTGCGGTCAGCGGGCCGGTGGCGATGATCGCCTGGTCCCAATCCGCCGGCGGCAGGCCTGGCACTTCCTCGCGCTGGATGGTGATGAGCGGGTGCGCTTCGAGCTTTTTTGTCACCGCTCCGGAAAACCCGTCGCGGTCGACAGCCAGCGCACCGCCGGCCGGCACCTGGTGCGCGTCGCCGGCGCTCATGATCAGCGAACCGGCCAGCCGCATTTCGGCGTGCAGCAGGCCGACGGCGTTGGTCTGCGCATCGTCGGAGCGGAAGGAATTGGAACAGACGAGTTCGGCCAATCCATCCGTCTTGTGCGCATCGGTGCCGCGGATGGGACGCATTTCATGCAGCACGACGGGAACGCCGGCTTCGGCCGCCTGCCAAGCGGCTTCAGAACCGGCCAGGCCACCGCCGATGACGTGAATGGGTTTCTTGTTCATGAGCGCCGAAATAATCCTTTGTAGCTGCGATTGCAATTACACGAGCCGGCCGTGTCGGCCGCGTTGTTGCCGCCAAGCGCTGCAATCGTCTACTGTCGGAGAATGGACGGGGTGCTTGGGATGTTTGCTAGAGCGACATTTCTGACAGTCGTGATCGCCGTGGGTGGATCAGCGGCCGCCGGCGAACTGGCCGCGACGGCTTCCAAGCGGATCCCCATCTGCCACGGCTACAGTTGCAACTATCGCACGATGCTGGCGCTTGGCCCCGGTGACGGCGCGCGTTTCCGCTCTATCCTGCGTGCCGGCGCCGGTTCGCCCCAAGCCGAGCGTGCGGCTATTTCGAAGGCTGTTCGCTATTTCGAGCAGCGCATTTTCCGGGCCACCGGCATTCGCGATCTGCCGCAGTCGGAATTCGGCGCATCGCGCATCAGGGGCCAGATGGATTGTGTCGACGAATCGACCAATACCCATGCGCTGCTGGTCTATCTTGCCGAGCGAAAATTTTTCAGGTTCCACAAGGTCGAGGACAAGGCCTCGCGAGGCTTGTTTGTCGACGGGCGCTATCCCCATTGGACGGCGGTGATCAGCGACCGCAGAGGCACCGAGTGGGTGGTGGATTCCTGGTATGCGCCGATGGGCGGCGCACCGGACATTTTTCCGCTCAGCCAGTGGAAGAAGAGGGGTGTGCTGGAAAGCGGTGCGCTCGACTGACGACAGGGACTTCCCCGCCAGAACGAATTCCCAGAACGATTCTCAGAGTGTGCGTCGAGCCTGAAAAACAACAACACCCGCCGGGGGAGGATCCGGCGGGTGTCGTTTTGCTGGTCGATCCTCGGGAGGAGGTGAAGATCGACCGTATTCGCCATCGCCGGGGAGGAGGTCGGCTTTGACGAAATTCCTTTCGCCTTATGAAAGGGGGCGAAACCCTTTTGGACGAAATCGCTTCGCCCTGGGGGAAACAGCGCCCGCCGCGGGAGGAGGTGCGGCGGGCGCCGTTTTTGTGGTCAACCCTCGGGAGGAGGTGAAGGCTGACCGTATCCGTCAGGGTCGGGGAGGAGGTCGACCCTGGCGAAATTCTGACTAGATCGCCTTGCGGGCGATGCTCTTGATCTCTTCGCGGACGATGCCGAGATCATGCAGCTGGCGGTTCGAAAGGCGACCCAGTTCGGTAACCGTCGAGCGATAAACGCGCCAGTTACGATAGTTGCGGATCAGGTTCATTGTCGTTCTCTTTTCAAGTCAAACTGGTTCGGACCATTTGCGGTCCGAAGAGGATTAGACCGCCTTGCGGGCGACGTAGTGGATGTCGCTGCGGCTGATGCCGAGGTCGGTCAGTTCACGGTTGCTCAGGCGGCTCAGCTCGGAAACGGTGTCCCGGTAGCGGCGCCAGTTGCGGTAGTTGCGGATCAGGTTCATGGTATTCTCGTTTCGTCTTTCTTCCGGATCATTCCGTCTTTGTGTACGCCCTGAAGATAGGTCGGGTCATATCGATTTAAAAGCGCTATTGGTGCATGGCAGCAATGCAAATTGTGCAATGCACAATCGCCGGCAATTCCCGTCTTCGACATAGATAGGCCAGAATCGGAAAATGCCGTAGCGTCAACGGTTTGTCCGGGTCGGCTGAAGAGACAACCAAGCTGGAGGAGAAAGGCATGGCGAGCTATTCGTCGCGGGTCAGGGCCGATATCGCCCGATGGCTGCAGGCTGACCTGATCGACGCCTCGACGGCCGACGCGCTGACGCGCGACGTCGAGGCCAATGAGCGCAAATCACTGAGCTTCGGCTCGATCCTGGCGATGATGGCGGCGCTGCTTTTTGGTGCGGCCGTCCTGATCTTCGTCGCCGCCAACTGGGAAGCCATTCCGCGGCTGGCGCGGGTGGCAGCGCTCTTCGCCATCATCTTCGCCGGCTATGTCGGCGGCGCCGTGCTGAAGACACGCGACCATGCTGCAATCGGCGAGGCATTCTGGATCGTCGCCGCAGCGGCATTTGGCGGATCGATCGCGCTGATCGGCCAGATGTACCATTTGTCCGGCGACGAAGCGTCGGCCCTGATCACCTGGGGCGCGGGCACCGCCCTGGCGGCAGTCGCGCTGCGCTCGAACCCGCTTACCGTAGCTTCTGTCGGCATTGCCGACGCGTGGCTGTTCCTGAGAGGGTTCGATTATTTCAGGCGCACGGAATTTCCGCACCTCTTCGTCGTCATGGCGATCGTGTTGTTCGCCATTTCGTTCTGGACCCGCAGCCAGGCGGCGCGGCATCTGATCGTCGTGTCGGTCATCTTTTATCTCGTGCTGTTGTTTACGGAATACGAAACGCTGCAGGTCGCCGTCCCGCTCATTGTCGTGTCGGCGCTGCTTTTCGCGGCTGCGATCTTCGCTGCCGAGCCCGTCGACGGGGTCTTGCAACTCGGTGGCAGGTTGCCGCTACACGCGCTGATCGGATTTCTCACCGGCCTGGCGATGATCCAGTTCGAACTGGCCGGTGAAAGCAATAACAGCGGCTTTGGCATTGCCTCGGCCATTGCGCTTGCCGGCACTGTCGCGGCAATCGTGCTGGGCGGCCGCGAGAGCAGGGGCTTGCGCTGGGTTGCCTATGCCGGCTTCGCCTTCGAACTCGCCATCATCTATGTGGTGATGCTGCAGTCGATGCTCGACACGGCAGGCTTCTTCCTTGCAGCCGCTGTGCTTCTTGGCCTGCTTGCCCTTGTCATCCTCCGCGTGGAGAAGCGCATGAGGCTCCCGAGCGTAGAAGGAGCAGCGGCATGATGACCGGCAAAAAACTGATCATTTCAGCGCTGGTGCTGACACTCGTCCAGATCGGCTTCCTGAGCTGGATCATCGCCGGCCGGGCGGCGATCCTGCGCGACGGCAAGCAGGTGCTGCTGAGGGTCGAACCGATCGACCCGCGCGATCTGCTGCGCGGCGACTACATTATACTCAGCTATGATATTTCGCGCCTGCCGGTGAAGCTGATCGCCAACATTCCGACCGGCAAGCTGACGAGCGACGATACGCCGATCGTGGTCAGGCTGAGACGGGGCTCCGACGGCTATTGGGGCGCGACCACGGCCTGGTTCGGGCAAGCGCCGGCACCGGCAGCATCCGATGAAGTCAATATCGTCGGGCATGTGTCAGAAGGGTGGGATCTCAGCGCAGCCACGACGATCGCGCCGAATTACGGCATCGAGCGCTTCTATCTGCCGGAAGGCGAGGGGATGGGCGATCCAGAACGACATGCGGGTGCGGCCGTTCGGCGTCCGCGTCGCAATCGCAACCGATGGCGCCGCGCAGATCAAGGCGCTGATGGACGGCGACAAGACGCTGTTCGAGGAACCGCTCTATTAGAATAGGCACGGATTAGAATTGGGAAAGCGCGACCGCGGCCCCCAACGCCTTCCGGTACTGGAACCTTAGTCCACTGTTCGAGGGAGCAGTGGTGCGGGTAGAGGGACTCGAACCCCCACGTTCTCACGCCAGAACCTAAATCTGGTGCGTCTACCAATTCCGCCATACCCGCTGGCTTCGTGTCACCGTGACATGTCTATGTCACAACCCATGTCACAAGTTCAACACTTAGATTTTCGAGGTTTTTGGGCCTCGCGTTGGCGTTCGGGGCCACTGCGCGGACTTTCTGTCCACAGTAGGCGACGGCGGCGCGAACGAACTCGTCGGCGGCCGGGTCTTCCTGCCCAAGGATGTATTCAAATTTCTTTCAAATTGATTCGGAATATTTTTCTACTCGTAAGTCACGACCGCAAACATTGTTTCCTGTTAGCGATTCAAACACTCTCTGGGTTCGTTATTGCTAAAGTAGCAAATTTGAAACTGCTGCTGTGGGGTAATTACCAAAGGAGAGTGTCATGGCAAACGTCGTTAACAGTTTCGCCGCAGCTTTGGCCTGTGGTGCACTTGTTTTATCTCTTTCTTTTCCCTCCAGCGCAGGCGGCATTAGCGTCGGCGCCGGCGCATCGGTTGGCGGCCGAGGCGGCGTAAACGCCGGTCTCGGCGCATCGGTTGGCGGCCGAGGCGGTGTAAACGCCGGTCTCGGCGCCTCGATCGGCGGCAGTGGCGGCGTCAATGCGGGAGTCGGCGCTTCGATCGGCGGTAGCCGCGGGGTAAATACGGGAGCCGGCGCATCGATAGGCGGCAAGAAACGCATTATCGCGGGTGTCGGCGCTTCGATCGGCGGCCGAAGCGGAGTGAATGCCGGCGCCGGTGCATCGATCGGCGGCAGCAGGGGCGTTAGCGCTGGTGCCGGCGCCAATGTCGGCGGCACTCGTGGCGTCACGGCTGGCCTGGGTGCCAGTGTCGGCGGCACTCGTGGCGTCACGGCTGGCCTGGGTGCCACTGTCGGCGGCACCCGTGCCGTCACGGCCGGCCTGGGCGCCAATGCCGGCGGCACCGGTGGTATCACTGCTGGCGCAGGCGTAAATGTAGGCGGCACCGGCCTCGTTGCAGCGGGTGTGAGTGCCAATGTTGGTGGGACGACCGGGGTCGGAGTCGGTGTAGACGTCGGCGGCGGGACCCTTGCTGGCACACCCGCGACTCCTGGAACACCCGGGACTCCTGGAACACCTGGCGTGAGCGTGGTCGCGCAGTTGTCCAGCAGCCAGTTGATACGGATGAAGAAGCGCTGCGTCGACGTGCTCGGGAGCGGCGGGACATACGATCGCGACCTGCGTGAGCTCTGCTTGCTGATCGCACGACGCTGAGAAGACTGTTGCGCAAACGGGAGTGTCGCATCGGCCGTACAGGCTTTGACAACACTCTCCTGGCCTCGCGGCCGGCCCGCCACTCGCAAGGTGGCGGGCTTCTCTGCGTCAGGACCGCTGCGCCAAGCGGCTGACGACTTCGGGGTAGCTACACCAGCGGGAGCCAAGTCGGAGTGGAGCCTAAAATCCAGCGCGTCCAGCAATTCCGCCGCATCCGCGTTGCCCGCAGGCAGCCATCATTCTGTCAATGTCGCGGTCAAAATAGCGGCCGTTCGCCGGCGCATGATCCCGAAAAACGAAAAATCGTATTTTTGGGGATCACGCGCCAAAATCAAGGTGCTCCAGCTTCCTGCGCGTCCAAGATGACGCGCGGCGCTGTAGACGCGAAGATGGTTGAAAATCGGCCGCGCCTGTGACAAAAGGCGTGTCGAATGTGACGGGATGCGACGATCCACTTCTGCAGAATGTGATAAGAAGTCGGAAAAACAAAGACTTATTCACATTTTGGAGCGTGTTTCTGGACGATTTTGAGCCGCGTTGAGTGGACAGATCGCCAAGTCCCGCACCAAAAGCCATTCCCGGCAAGATCATACCGGCAGGCTGTAAACGGCAAGAGCCGTTTGGCTGCGGAAACGAAGGTTCTATGATGCAGGTCACCGAAACGCTCAACTCCGGTCTCAAGCGCGAGATCAAGATCACCGTGCCGGCCGGTGACATGGAAGCCAAGCTGATGGCGCGGCTTTCAGATGCCAGGAGCAAGGTCCGCATCAACGGCTTTCGCCCCGGCAAGGTGCCGGTGCAGCACCTGCGCAAGGTCTATGGCAAGTCGTTCATGGCCGAAGTGGTCAACGAGATCCTCAACGATTCGACCCGTTCGATCATTACCGGCCGTGGCGAAAAGGCTGCCATGCAGCCCGAAGTGATCATGACCGAGGACGAGAAGGAGGCCGAGAAGATCCTGGCCGGCGGCGCCGACTTCGAGTTCCGCCTGAACTACGAGATCATTCCGCCGATCGAGATCAAGGATTTCTCCGACATCAAGGTGACGCGTCAGGTGTTCGACGTGCCGGATTCGGAAATCGATGAGCAGGTCAAGCGGGTCGCCGAATCGGCGCGCACCTACGAACCGAAGACCGGCAAGGCCGCCGAGGGCGACCGCGTGACGATCGACTATGTCGGCAAGATCGATGGCGAAGCCTTCAGCGGCGGCGCCGGCACCGACCAGCCGCTGGTGCTCGGCTCCAAGGAATTCATTCCCGGCTTTGAGGATCAGCTCATCGGCAGCAAGGCCGGCGACGAGAGGCAGGTCACGGTCACGTTCCCGGAAAACTATCAGGCGGCGCATCTTGCCGGCAAGGAAGCCACCTTCGACGTCACCGTCAAGGAAGTGTCCCAGCCCGGTGCGTTGGAGATCAACGACGAAATGGCCAAGAATCTCGGCTTGGAGTCGCTGGAGCGTCTGCGTGAAGTGGTGCGCGGCCAGATCGAGAACCAGTTCGGCTCGATGACGCGCCAGAAAATCAAGCGCCAGCTGCTCGACCAGCTCGACGCCGCCTACTCGTTCGAGGCGCCGTCGAAGCTCGTCGAGGCCGAGTTCAACAACATCTGGAACCAGGTCAACCGCGATCTGGAAGCCGCCGGCCGCACCTTTGCCGACGAGGAGACGACGGAAGAAGAGGCGCGCGCCGAATATATGCGGCTTGCCGAGCGCCGTGTGCGTCTCGGCCTGGTTCTCGCCGAAATCGGCGAGAAGGCCGGCGTCACCGTGTCGGACGAGGAATTGCAGCGCGGCCTGCTCGAGCAGGTGCGCCGCTATCCGGCCAACCAGCAGCAGGAAGCCTTCGAATTCTACCGCAGCAATCCTGAAGCGCTGAACACGTTGCGCGCGCCGCTGTTCGAGGAGAAGGTGGTCGACCATCTGCTCAGCCAGATTTCGGTCACCGACGTCAAGGTCAGCAAGGAAGAGCTGATGGCCGACGACGAGGACAGCGAGACGGCCAAGGCGAAGCCGGCGAAGAAAGCCGCAGCAAAGAAGGCCGACGCCAACAAGGCCGACGATGCGGAAGAGCCCAAGAAGAAGGCCGCGCCGAAGAAGAAAGCTGCCAAGGACGCCGAATAACACGGCATTCTGCTGGATGTGAAAGGCCGCCCTCGAGGCGGCCTTTTTTTCGCCGCGCCGCATTACTCGTGAGGCAGTTGGCTGACGAGGATACGCATCACGGTTACTCGCTTGGGCAGCTCAACGAGAAACTCTTGGTCGCGCGGCAGGTGGTGGATCTTGTGCGGGTCGCCGCCGGTGAAGCTCGCCATGGCATCGACGTCAGGCCAGTACGAGATCGTCACGAACTCCGTCTCTTCTTCGCGATCTTCGCGAAATAACTGTACGCCGAGTGCCTTCTCCTGAAGCGGCGGAATGCCTTCGCGGCGTAGGTATGGCTCGTAGGCGTCCGCCAGATCACGGCGTGTCCTTCCCCGCCAGATCCGGGCGATTGTGGCGTTGTCGATCATGGCGTGCGCTCCTCTCGATGGGTGGTCAGCAATGGCGGAATCCGCTGCGGTGTTGTGCGGGCGATTAATGCAAGACCTTGCCCAGAAACCGTCGCACCAGTGGCAGGGCGACCTCGAAATGGGTCTCCAGCAGCCAGTGCCCTGCTTCGTTCAGCAAATGCAACTCGGCCTCAGGGAGATCGCGCAGATAGGCGCGCGCTGCCGGCTCGGGCATGTATTCGTCCTTCGGTCCCCAAAGGATCATTGCCGGTGGCCGCCGCTCGCGCAGGTATGCCTGGTAACGAGGGAACCAGTCGAGATTAGCCTTGAGCTTCTCCATCAGTCCGACTGAAAGCGCACGGCGCACAGGCGTATCCATCAGCGGCCAATGCAACTTCCATAGATCGGGCGGGACACGTCGAGCGACGTCGTCATCGACTTCGCCTACGAACTCGGCGCGAAAGCCGTCTTCGCTCACCGCCTGTTCGAGCGGTGCACGGTTGGCTGGCGAAGGATCACGCCAGAAACGCCGGATCGTTTCATACTTCGGGCCAAGAGCATCGGCGTAGATGTCGCCATTCTGGATGATCAGGGCCCTGATCCGCGATGGGTGCGCTATGGCGTGGCGCAGGCCGATCTGCGAGCCGTAGTCGTGCAACCATAACGCGTAGCTACCGAGCTCCAGCGCGTCGGTGAACCGCTCAAGGAACGTTGCATAGGCATCAAAATCATAACCGAACCGTGCCGGATCGCCACTGTAGCCAAAGCCGGGGAAATCCGGCGCGACCGTCCGCCACCGATCGGCGAGCGCCGGCATCAGCCGGCGATATTGGAAGGATGAGCAGGGATAGCCATGCGGAAGCAGCAACACCGGCGCGGTTTCAGGACCTGCTTGTCTGTAAAAGACGGTGTCGCCGTCGATCGTGCGGGTGCCGTGGCGCACCTCCAGGTCGCTCCTGTCGTTCATAGACACTTCTCTGAATTTTTGATCTTTCAGATGTTTAACCGTAGCTGGTCTAACGCCTTTACCCGGTATGCGTTCCGGTTACGCTCTACGCCGATCGGCCTGCCTCGTCGCTTCGGCGCCAATCTTGCTGGTCGACTTCTTCTATCTGCCGGCCAGATTTTGTGGTATGTAGATGCCGCAATTCCATGCGGGAGACGCGGATATTCCGCTCTGTCGTGCAAGGGGCGCATGACGGCGAAAGTGTCGGCAGGCGCAGATCGTCCAAGGCAGATTTGGCGATCGGGGAGGAAATGCCATGCGTGCAATCGCGTTTTTCGCAGTCGTGTCCGTTGCGACCTTTGTCACGAGCCAATCCCAGGCACAGGATGCCGCCGCCGGTGAGAAGGTCTTCGCCAAATGCAAGGTTTGTCACGTCGTTGACAAGGACCAGAACAAGGTCGGGCCGTCGCTGAGCGGCGTCATCGGCCGGACGGCCGGCACGCATCCCGGGTTCAAGTATTCCAAAGCCATGACTGAGGCGGGTAAATCCGGCGTCAAATGGGACGACGCCACGCTGACGAATTATCTTCGCGATCCCAAGGCCATGATCAAAGGTGGGAAGATGGCGTTTCCCGGCCTCAAGAAGGACGAGGATCTCGCCAACGTCATCGCCTATCTGAAGCAATTCTCCAAATGACCCGGTTCTTCCGCCAGGAAGTAACCCGGTTCTTCTGCCAGGAAGTAACCCGGTTCTTCCGCCAGGAAGTAACCCGGTTCTTCCGTCGGCCGATGGGCCGGCCAGATTGCGTGTGCCAATCGGTAGTCGCCTGAAATGTCGGCTCGGGAAAGCGGCCTCAAGGATACCGGTATCCAGATCTCTGAAGCGACGGTCAGTGATTTCTTCGCGCTTTTGAAACCACGCGTCATGGCGCTTGCTGTCTTTACCGCTTTCGTCGGCCTGATGGTGGCGCCCGGGGCGATGAACCCGGTCATCGCCGTGATTGCAATCGGTGCAATTGCGGTTGGAGCGGGAGCGGCCGGGGCACTCAACATGTGGTACGATGCCGATATTGACGCGTTGATGTCGCGCACCTCAAAGCGGCCGGTCCCGTCAGGCCGGGTCACGCCAGGCGAAGCGCTCGGCTTCGGCATGGTGCTTTCCGTGCTTTCGATCATGACGCTCGGCGTGCTGGTGGGGTGGCTCGCCGCATCGCTGCTGGCCTTCACCATCTTCTTCTACGTCGTCATCTACACGATGTGGCTGAAACGCTCGACGCCGCAGAACATCGTCATAGGTGGCGCCGCGGGTGCGCTTCCTCCGGTCATCGGGTGGGCGGCCGCCACTGGCGCCGTCGGGGTTGAAAGTCTCGTCCTGTTTCTGATCATTTTCCTCTGGACGCCGCCGCATTTCTGGGCGCTCGCGCTGTTCAAGATCGGCGACTATGCCGCGGCCGGCATTCCGATGATGCCGAACGTGGCCGGCCAGGTTTCGACCAGAAAGCAAATCTTCGTCTATTCGCTGATCCTGGCGCCAATCGGCGTGCTCCCTTGGGCTGTCGGATTCGCGAGCGGATGGTACGGGATTGTTTCGGCCGCATTGGGCGCGGGTTTCATCTGGCATGCCTGGAAGCTTCTGGTCGACAAAAGATTGGCTGAAGGGTGGGAGATGAAACGCGCAAAGGCGCTGTTTGCCTATTCGATTCTCTATCTTTTCGCGATCTTTGCCGTGCTGCTTGCCGATACCGTTGCAATGCGTGTCGTCATGTCAGCCGGAGATTGACGGCATGACCTGCCTCGTGGCTGCATTGAATCCTGATGTTCTCGGATTGTTTGCCGGGTTGAGAATCGGCGATTGCTGAACGAGGTGCGTCCGAACCTGCTTAAACCTCACGTTGGCACTGCGCAGAATCCCAGCACCAGCAGAATAACTATGCCAAGGCCGAGTATAAGAACGGTCTTTCCATCCATGACCTTCACCCTTCAACCCAGCTTTGAGACTAGCGAAGAAAGGCCGTTAGAGCCAGCGGGATCACCGGAGCCGTCCCCGCAGACAAAGGGCGGCGACAAATGCCATGCAAGAGCGTATGTTGATCATGGTGCAGGTCGCGGTTTTGCGTGGCCAGTCACGCTGAACGACAGCACCGTGAAATCGCGACCTTTACCGGACCTGGTCTGGAGGAATGGTCGTGGCAAGTTTTCACGTGATTGCAGGCGCCAGCGAGACGCTGGAGCACACCAGAATTCGAAAGATAGGCGTTTCCGACCTTTTCGACGCGCTCAAGCGTGGCGTCGACGATTTCATGGTCAAACCGTCGCACATCGTTTTCCTCTGCCTGATTTATCCACTTGTCGGCGTCGTGCTCGCTGTCTGGACGTCGGGCAACAACACGTTGCCGCTGTTGTTTCCGCTGGTGTCTGGTTTTGCGCTGATCGGCCCGTTCGCGGCGCTCGGCCTGTATGAGATCAGCCGGAGGCGGGAGGCCGGGCTCGACGCCTCATGGAGCCACGCTTTCGAGGTCAGGAATTCTCCAGCGCTGCCGGCCATCGCGGCGGTCGGGATCATGCTGCTTGCGATCTTCGTCGCCTGGCTGTTGACC
The DNA here is from genome assembly GCF_055811075.1 of Mesorhizobium sp. WSM4820. Lineage (NCBI taxonomy): Bacteria > Pseudomonadati > Pseudomonadota > Alphaproteobacteria > Hyphomicrobiales > Phyllobacteriaceae > Mesorhizobium > Mesorhizobium sp. WSM4820. The sequence goes on from NZ_JBVVQN010000021.1 coordinate 96,154, forward strand.
GCGCAGATATTTTATCAGCAGGTGTTCGGTCCAGCCCCGCCGGAATCACTGTCCAGCTTCATCAGTGAAATATTCGCCACCGGGCGCGGCTGGACGCTGATTATCGTTGGCCACGCGATCGGCTTCGTCTTCGCCGCGGTCGTGTTGTGCACCACGGTCGTCGCGTTCCCGTTGTTGCTCGACCGCGACGTCGGCGCCTACGAAGCCATCCATACCTCGGTGCGGGTGGTCCTGGCGAACCCGATCGTGATGGCTGTCTGGGGCCTGATTGTCGCCGTCGCCCTGATCATAGGCTCGCTGCCGGTGTTCGCCGGGCTGGCGGTGGTGCTGCCGATCCTCGGTCACGCCACCTGGCACGTCTATCGGAAAGTCGTGGAATCGCCGGCCTCCACCAGACCGGCGGACTGAAAAAATCCTGCCCTGCCGCACCGGCGAGAGGCCGCTGCGGCAGGTTGGCAAGAGCGTTTTAGTAAGCCGGGTAGCTAAAGCGGGCTTGCTGTGCGTCGCTGGTCAGGTTGCGGAAATCCTTGCCGCTGACATGCACGAGCGTCCTGTGGTCGCCACCCTCGAAATAGATATCGCCGGCATTGCCGAGGCTTTCATCGACAATCACCGGCACATCGTAGGCCGCGCCGATCGGCGGGATGGCGCCGGTGTCGCAATCCTCGAAGAGCGAAACCACCTCGTCCTCGGAGGCGAGCCCAATGCGCTGGTGCATGACGTCCTGCAATGTGCCGAGCTCGATCCTGTGCGTGCTCGGGACCACGGCCAGCGCATAGCCACCGTCGTGGTGAACCACCACCGATTTGGCCATTATGCTGCCGGGCACATGTGCCGCTAAGGCGGACTGCCTGCTTGTCGACGTGCGGTGGTGCTCGACGGTATCGTAGGAAATTCCTTTCTCGTCGATAAAGTCATTCAATCTGTTTGCGATCGTCATCTTGAGCCTCCCTTCCTGGAGTTCACGACGGAGAACCGACGAAAATCGTTCTCCTTCTGTCGTTTTCCGGTGGTGACAAAAATGGGCCAGCTGTCGACCGTTTCAAGGCAACGCAGAGCGGGCCGTGAACAGCCCCTCCGGCCCTCGACGGGAAATGCTGCCCGAACCCGGATTGCGCGTCAGGGCTCGGCCCCAAAAAACAACATCCGGGTGAGAAGCGTGTACTCCGATTCGAAGACCATCATTGCCACGAACACCAGCACCAGGATCGGCGGCAATATGATCGCATAGGTCAGCGCCAGCCGCTCCCAGGCCATGTGCATGAAGACCGCGACGATCAGCCCGGCCTTGAGCATCATGAAGATCAGGATCAGCGACCATCTGAGATAGCCGTGGAGGCCGACATAGTCGACCAGATAGGAGCAGGCGCTGAGGATGAACAGCCATGCCCAGACCACCAGATAGAGCCTGATCGGGTGCTCCTGATGGACCTCCGCAGGGGCAATGCCTGCTGCTGCCGCATCATGCGCTTGCGTTCCGTGCAGCGTATGTTGCCCCAGACCGTTTGCGGTTGCTTCAGCCATATCTGCCTCTCACCAAAGCCATGTCTGCCTCTCACCAAAGATAGAAGAATGCGAAAATGAACACCCAGACCAGGTCGACGAAATGCCAGTAGAGTCCCATGATCTCGACGTGCTCGTAGCTGCCCCTGCGGCTGGTGAAGAACCCGGGCCGGCCGGTTTCGTAATCTCCGCGCCAGACCTTTCGCGCCACGATGATCAGGAAGATCACCCCGAACGTCACATGGGTGCCGTGAAAGCCGGTGATCATGAAGAAGGATGACCCGAACTGCGCCGCACCCCACGGATTGCCCCAGGGCCGTACCCCCTCGGAGATCAGCTTGGTCCATTCGAAGGCCTGCATGCCGACGAAGGTTGCGCCGAGCGCTGCGGTCAAAAGCATCAGGATCGCCGTCTTGCGGCGGTCGTGGCGGTAGCCGAAATTCACCGCCATGGCCATCGTTCCGCTGCTCGAGATCAGTACGAAGGTCATGATGGCGATAAGGATCAGTGGAATATTCGAGCCGCCGATATGAAGGGCAAAGACCTCGCTCGGATTGGGCCACGGCACTCGGGTGGACATGCGCGCGGTCATGTAGGAGAGCAGGAAGCAGCCGAAGACGAAGGTGTCGCTGAGCAGGAAGATCCACATCATGGCCTTGCCCCAGGACACGTTCTTGAACGCGCGCTGATCCGAGGACCAGTCGGCGGCGACGCCTTGCAAGCCAGCCGGCCGCGCCTGTGCTTGGCCGGTATGCGTCACTGTCGTGTCTGCCATCCGTCCGGCCCTCCTAGGTCAGCAGCTGTCGGCAAATTTCGATAAAAGTCGCGGCCCAGCCGGCCAGAAGTGCAAAAATGGCGAGCCAGACGAAAAGCAGGAAATGCCAGTACATGGCGCACAGTTCGACGCTGAGGCGAAGCCGCTCCGGCCGTGCTCCGTTCCAGGCGCCGGCAGTTGTTCTGCCCAGGCCCACCAGCCCGCCCAGTATGTGCAGCCCATGCATCCCGGTTATCAGGTAGAAAAAACTGTTGGCCGGATTGGCGGTCAGCAAGTAGCCGTCGGCGGTCAGTTCCCGCCAGGCCGCAAGCTGTCCGACCAGGAAGGCAAGCGCGGTGAGCCCAGCCGTGACGAGGCCGAGCCTGATCGCGTCGATCTCGCCCCGGCGCGCAGCGACCGAGGCGCATTGCAGCGCGATGCTGCTCAGGACCAGCACGCCGGTGTTGAACCAGAGCACGCGCGGCAGCGGCAGCGCCTGCCAGTCCGACAGCGCCATGCGCATGAAGTAGGCGCTGGTGAAAAGCGCAAACAGGCAGCCGACGACGGCGAGGAAGACGCCGAGGCCGATCTTGGCGGTCGGCAGCGCCGATCCTTCCGGGCCTATAATATCCCCGATCACACCTTGCTCGAGCCATGGCTTGGCCATCAGCCGCTGATGGGAAAGCCACCATCCGACAAAGCCGACGATGACGAGGAGGAAGACCAGAATGACGCTCATGCCGGCTCCCTGGAGGATCCGAAGGAGCCCGGCATGTTTTGCGGGATAAAGTCCTCCTTGGCGCCCGGGACGCTGTAGTCATAGGCCCAGCGATAGACGATCGGCAGTTCCTTGCCGAAATTGCCATGGGCGGGCGGTGTTTCCGACGTCTGCCATTCAAGCGTCGTGGCGCGCCACGGATTGCCGCCGGCCTCGCGGCCATGGCGGATGCTCCAGATCAGATTGAACAGGAACACGATTTGGGCAAAGCCGACGAGGAACGCCATGATGCTGATGAACGCGTTCAGATCGTGGGCCGACTCGGTCATCACCGTCGTGGCGGTCAGTTCGTTGTAGCGGCGCGGCACGCCCATCAGGCCGATGTAGTGCATGGGAAAGAAAATCAGATAGGCCCCGAGGAAGGTGACCCAGAAATGGAACTGGCCCATGGCCTCGTTCAGCATCCGGCCAGTGACCTTCGGGTACCAGTGATAGATCGCCCCCAAGATCACGAGGATCGGGGCAACGCCCATGACCATATGGAAATGGGCAACGACGAACATCGTGTCCGATAGCGGAACGTCGACGACGACGTTGCCGAGAAACAGTCCGGTCAGCCCGCCATTGACGAAGGTGACGATGAAGGCCAGGGCAAAAAGCATCGGCACGGTGAGGTGGATGTCGCCGCGCCACAATGTCAGCACCCAATTGTAGACCTTGATCGCGGTCGGGACGGCAATGATCAATGTCGTGGTGGCGAAGAAAAAGCCGAAATAGGGATGCATGCCGCTGACATACATGTGGTGCGCCCAGACCACGAAGCTCAGCGCGCCGATGCCGACGATGGCCCAGACCATCATCCGGTAGCCGAAGATGTTCTTGCGCGCATGGGTGCTGATCAGGTCGGACACGATGCCGAAGGCCGGCAGCGCCACTATGTAGACCTCGGGGTGGCCGAAGAACCAGAACAGATGCTGGAACAGGATCGGGCTGCCGCCGCCGTGCTGCAGTTGTTCGCCCATCTCGACGATGGCCGGCATGAAGAAGCTGGTGCCGAGCGCACGGTCGAACAGCATCATCACGCAGGCGACAAACAGCGCCGGGAAGGCGAGCAGCGCCATGACTGTCGCGGTGAAGATACCCCAGACGGTCAGCGGCAGACGCATCAGCGTCATGCCGCGTGTGCGGGCCTGCAGCACCGTCACGACGTAGTTCAAGCCGCCCATGGTGAAGCCGATGATGAACAGGATCAGCGAGACGAGCATCAGGATGATGCCCCAGTCCTGGCCGCCTGGTGTGCCGGTCATGATCGCCTGCGGCGGATAAAGCGTCCAGCCGGCGCCGGTCGGTCCGCCGGGCGCAAAGAAGCTCGACACCAAAACCAGCACGGCGAGCAGGTAGATCCAGTAGCTCAGCATGTTGACATAGGGAAAGACCATGTCGCGCGCGCCGACCATCAGCGGGATCAGGTAGTTGCCGAATCCGCCCAGGAACAGTGCCGTGAGCAGGTAGATCACCATGATCATGCCGTGCATGGTGATGAACTGGTAGTAGGCTTCCGGGGTGATGAAGTCGAAGGTGCCGGGGAAGCCGAGCTGCAGCCGCATCATCCAGGACAGCACCAGCGCCACCATGCCGATTGCCGTCGCCGTCGCCGAATACTGGATGGCGATGACCTTGGCGTCCTGCGAAAAGACGTACTTCGTCCACCAGCTGTGCGGATGGTAGAGTTCCATCTCCGCGACTTCGGCCGGCGGTACCCCATCTGCAGGTGTGACATCGACCATATAGGAACACCTCCGTGTCCTTTTCGGCCAGGCTCGACAGTTTCGAGCCGTGCCGCAATTTCAACCCAAATCGCCGTCTTTGCCGGCGTCTACTCTGCCGAGCCCACCTGCTGGGGGGCCGACAATTGCGCAAAAGTCTGCTGTTCGCCGAGCCACGCCAGATAGTCTTCCGGCGTGTCGACCATCACCACGCCATTCATCAACGGGTGCCCCTGGCCACAAAGCTCGGCACACAGGACCTGAAAAGTTCCGGTCTTGGTCGGGGTGAACCAGAAATAGGTGACCGAGCCCGGGATCATGTCCATCTTGGCGCGGAATTCCGGCACGTAGAAATCGTGCAGCACATCGATCGAGCGGAGCAGCATCTTGACCGGCTTGCCGACCGGCAGATGCAGATCGGCGGCTTCGACGACGACATCGTCCTGGCCGTTGGCGTCACTGGAGTCTACGCCGAGAGGATTTTCAGGGCTGACGTTGCGGGTGTCGGACGTGCCGAGCTTGCCGTCCTTGCCGGGCAAGCGGAAACTCCACTGCCATTGCTGGCCGACGACTTCGACCTCGGTTGCGTCGCTTGGGACGCTGACGAACTGGTTCCAGACGAACAGGCCGGGAACCAGCATGGCGGTGACGCCGATTGCGGTGACGATCGTCAGCCACCATTCGAGCCGCTTGTTCTCGGGTTCGTATGCAGCCTGGTTGCCCTCCCGGTGACGGAAGCGGAAGACGCAATAAGCCATGAATAGGACGACGGCGGCGAAGACGACGCCGGTGATCCAGAAGGTGATGATGATGGTGTTGTCGATATAGTCCCAATTAGAGGCAATCGGCGTCCACCACCATGGGCTCAGGAAGTGGAACAACACTGAGCCCACAACTACCAAAACGAGTACAAGCGCTATGGCCATATCCCGTTCCTCCCGGCATTCCAAGGGCGCGAAGCCGTCCCAGGAAATGCCAAATGCATCATAGCTCGATTTCCGGTCGAAATTCTAGTGCGGTCTTCCCGTCAGACGAAAACGCAATGGCGATGATGTGGAAGAACCCAAGAAGAAGAAGGCTGCGGCGAAGAAAAAACCTGCTGGGGCACCGAACAACACGGCGTCCTGCCGGATCGTGAAAGGCCGCCGGCTCGCGGGGGAGGAGGCTGGTTCGGGATTGTGCCGACGAGATCAGGCGATTGGTTTCCGCCAGACCGGCTCCTGCTGTCCTGGCGATTCGGCTGCTGTCGGGGCGAGGCGAGGCCGTTTTCGACCTAACCGGGTTCAGCGAGGCGGTCGGTCGGAATCGCCGGCACCTGCAACATAGAGTTGCTGTGATCGAATCAGCAACGCTCCCTTGACCGCTACGCTTTAAGAGATCCAGTGGGCTTTTCCGGTGCAAACGTCTCGAACGCAGCCGCGCAGCCACCGGTGCGCCGGATCGGCATCCAGCCGCGGGTGCCACAAAAGTGAGACCGCGATTTCCGGCAGGGGAACCGGCAGAGGGAACCAGAACATTCCATCGCGCAGGTTTCCCGTATAGCGTTCGGGAACGCTGGCGATCAGGTCTGAGGCACGCGCCAGAGCCAGAGCTTCCGAAAAGCCGCTGACGACCGTCACGATCTCCCGTTTCAACCCTAACGGCGCAAGGGCATCGTCGATCGGTCCCCTGTCGAGTCCGCGACGGGAGATGAGGATGTGCCGGCCGGCTGCGTAGCGGGCAGGGGTCATCGTGACCTCGCACAATGGATGTCCCATCCGCACGACGCCGACGAAACGATCACGGAACAGCGCTTGCGCGCGCATCTCCGGTCCCGTGGCCTTTCCGACAACGCCGGTTTCCAGGTCTACGCTACCGTCGCGCAGAGGCGTGCTGTCCTTGTCCGGCTTCAGCACAAAACGCAGCCGCACGCCCGGTGCTTGTTCGCCGACGCGCGCAATGAGATCCGGCCCGAAATTCTCGACAAAGCCATCCCTGTTTCTAAGCGTGAAGGTCCGCTCAAGCCGTTTCAGGTCGAGCATCTCGACAGGACGCAAAACGGCTTCGGCGTTCTGCACAAGCTGACCGACGCGCTCGCGGAGCTCGAGGGCCCGAGGTGTCGGAACGAGGCCGCGTCCGGCCCTGACCAGCAGCGGATCGCCCGTCGTCTCACGCAATCGCGCCAGCGCCCTGCTCATCGCCGACGGGCTCAGCCGCAGCCTTCTGGCGGCGCGCGCCACGCTGCCTTCCGTCAACAACACGTCAAGCGTGACAAGCTGATTGAGGTCGGGATGCGACATATGATGATCGTAGCATGGCCGGAACGATCTGACATGTCGTCAAACGCAATGATTACGTGCAAATGATGCGCCTTCCGCCATCTCAAGCAAAGGACTACCTGTCTGCCAGCTCCGTTTCGGGAGTCGCGCCAGAAAACGGAGTTCATGTTGAAGCCAATCGATGCAGGACGGGCAGTCGCCGAAAATCCAGAACGGGCACCTGCGGTTCGGTGGGCGCTCGCCAGCCTTTCGCTATCGATGTTGCTGTCCTCGCTCGGCATCAGCATCGCCAATGTCGCCTTGCCGACGTTGACGCAGGCGTTCGACGCCTCGTTCCAGGAGGTCCAGTGGATCGTGCTGGCTTACCTCCTCGCCATCACCACCCTGATCGTCAGCGTCGGGCGACTGGGTGACATCACCGGTCGCCGGCGGCTGCTGCTGGCCGGGCTGTTCCTGTTTACGGTGGCCTCGGTCCTGTGTGGCGTTGCGCCGACGCTCTGGCTGCTGATTGCAGCCCGGGCGGCCCAGGGCTTGGCGGCGGCCATCATGATGACCCTGACCATGGCTTTTGTCGGTGAGACGGTGCCGAAGGCAAGGACCGGCAGCGCCATGGGGCTGCTCGGAACGATGTCGGCGATCGGCACCGCTCTCGGTCCCTCGCTCGGCGGTCTGCTGATTGCCGGAACCGGTTGGCGGGCGATCTTCCTCGTCAACGTGCCACTGGGCTTGCTGGCATTTTGTCTCGCCTACCGCTATCTGCCGGCTGATCGCCGGGAGCCGAAGACGGATTGGGCCGGCTTCGACGTTGTCGGCACGCTGCTGCTTGCCCTGACGCTTGGCGCCTATGCGCTCGCGATGACGATCGGGCGTGGCAGTTTTGGTCAGCTCAACCTGGCTCTATTCGTGGCTGCAGTCTTCGCGGCCGGTTTGTTTGTGCTTGTCGAGGCGAGAGTGGCGTCGCCTTTGATCCGATTGGCCGCTTTCGGCAATACGACGTTGAGCGCGAGCCTCGCCATGAGCGCGCTCGTGGCGACGGTGATGATGGCGACACTGGTGGTCGGGCCGTTCTATCTGTCTCGTGCGCTCGGGCTCGACGCCGCTGTTGTTGGCATCGTCATGTCGGTCGGTCCGCTTGTCGCCGCGCTGACAGGTGTGCCGGCTGGTGGCATAGCCGACCGTTTTGGCGCTGGGCGCATGACCATCATTGGGCTTATCGCGATAGCCGCCGGTTGCTTCATTCTATCCGTGATGCCGGCAATATCGGGCATCCCTGGCTACATCGCCCCGATCGCCGTCATCACATCTGGCTATGCGCTGTTTCAAACGGCAAACAACACCGCTGTCATGTCGGATATCCGCCCGGACCAGCGGGGCGTCATTTCCGGCTTGCTCAATTTGTCGCGCAATCTCGGGCTCATCACCGGCGCATCCGTCATGGGCGCTGTGTTCGCATTCGCCTCAGAGGCCATCGACATCGCAACGGCGCGGCCCGACGCCGTCGCGACCGGTATGCGGATCACGTTTGCAGTCGCGGCAATACTGATCATCGTCGCGCTCGTCGTTGCGGTCGGAGGCCGCGTTCTCGCGGCACGCCCGTCGCTGCCTGGCGTGTCATGACACGAGACCGGACGCTTTGGGGCCGATGCTTGTCCAAACAGGGCGTCAGATCAGCAGCAGGCCCTTCATGCTGGCATGACCCTTCTTGCCGATGATGATGTGATCGTGGACGGCGATGCCGAGCGGTTTGGCCGTCTCGATGACCAGCTTGGTCATCTCGATGTCGGCGCGCGACGGCGTCGGGTCGCCTGACGGATGATTATGCGCCAGAATGATCGCCGTGGCGGAGAGTTCGAGCGCCCGCTTGACCACTTCGCGCGGATAGACCGGCGTGTGGTCGACGGTGCCGACCTGCTGCACCTCGTCGGCGATCAGCGCGTTCTTCTTGTCGAGAAACAGGATACGGAACTGCTCGCGCTCCTCGAAGGCCATGACCGACCGGCAGTATCCGAGAACCTGCGTCCAGGACGACAGGACCTCGCGGCCCTTGATCTCGCTACGCGCCGCGCGTTGGGCGGCCGCGGCAACGATCTTCAGATCGAGTGCCACTGCCGGACCGATACCGCTGACCTCCTCAAGCCGTGCGACGGGGGCGCCAAGCACCTCGGCCAGCGTGCCGAAGCGGGCCAGCAATGCCTTGGCGACGGGCTTGGTGTCGGCGCGGGGGATCAGGCGAAACAGCAAGAGCTCCAGCAATTCGTAGTCGGGGAGGGCGTCGGAACCGGCCGCAAACCGTTGGCGCAAGCGGTCGCGATGGCCGAGATAGTGCGGCTTTTCGGGCGACTTATCGACCGAATTGGCTTTCGCGAGCGGTTTTATCGGTGTTTCGGGAAAGAAGATCCGTTCGTCATCGTCGCTGGTCTTTCCCATAGGCCGCCCGCATTTTCTTGACCGAAAAGATCCGGCCCTCGCGCAAACACTATGCTGGCAGGCCGGGGCGGTCGAGGTTTTTTGGCGACAGCGTGAAAATCTCGCATCCGGTCTCGGTGACGCCGATCGTGTGCTCGTACTGCGCCGACAGCGAGCGGTCGCGTGTCACCGCCGTCCAGCCATCCGACAGCACTTTTACGTGCGGCCGGCCGAGATTGATCATCGGTTCGACCGTGAAGATCATGCCCGGCCGCATCTCGACGCCCTCGCTGGCGCTGCCATAGTGCAGGATGTTCGGCGCATCGTGAAAGAGCTGGCCGACGCCGTGGCCGCAGAAATCGCGCACCACCGAGCAGCGCTCGGCTTCGGCATAGGTCTGGATGGCGGCGCCGATGGCGCCGGTGCGGGCGCCGGGCCTGATCGCGGCGATGCCGCGCATCAGGCATTCATGCGTGACCTCGAGCAGGCGCTCGGCGGCGCGCTTGATCGTGCCCACCGGATACATGCGCGAGGAATCGCCATGCCAGCCATCGAGGATGTAAGTGACATCGATGTTGACGATGTCGCCGTCCTTCAACGGCTTGCTGTCGGGGATGCCATGGCAGACGACGTGGTTGATCGAGGTGCAGGACGACTTGGTGTAGCCGCGATAGTTGAGCGTCGCCGGCAATGCGCCATGATCCATGCCGAACTCGAAGACGAAGCGGTCGATGGTTTCGGTGGTGACGCCCGGCGCGACGATCGACACCAGTTCGTCGAGGCAGCGCGCGGTGAGATCGCAGGCCTTGCGCATGCCGGCAAAGCCTTCTTCGCCATAAAGGCGGATCTGGCCGGTGTTTCTGAGCGGTGCCGTGGCGGCGTCGAGATAGGTGACCATTGTGTCCGTCTTGCCGGGTGAAAGGGCTTCTGTTGAGCCCGCGAGAAAAGTCCCCCAGATTTGGCACCGGACGGCGCCAGGTTCAAGGACGAACTGCCGGCGATTGGGCTCAAGCCGGCGATATTCATGCTTTGCGGCTTCATCTTGTCCGTGTCCGGCCCCATGCCGGGCCGTTCGTCCGCACTGACGACATATTTTGTGAGCAAGAAGTTTCTGGGCAAGAAGCGGGGCCTGAGCGGAAAGCTGGTCAAAGCAAGTTTTTGCGGCGAGCGGCGTTGCTGCGCGTTCTGGAGAGACAGGAATGGACAGATTGCAATTCGAGGTGCCGGTGCGCATCACGACCGCGCCTGGCCTGCCGGTCGAGGAAATATACAGCGTCGAACAGGCGCTGGATTTCCTGCAAGGCTGGCCGGTTCGCCGCCAGGGCCCAGTCTATCAGGCCGCGTTCAACGCCTGCTTCGGCGCCACCGTCGACCTGGTCGAGACCGAGGCGGCTTGCCGGGCGTTCATGGCATTCTGCCGGGTGAGCCGCCTGCTGGCCAGGGATATGATGGTCCCGCGCAAGCGCGGAGGCGAGGCGAGGGGGCTGAGGGCTTAAGGGCTGAGTGGGCAAGTCCCAGCAAATTGCTTGATGCATGGCTCCGTGTGTTGACGAGGGCAAATCTGCCCTCGGTGGCAACGCCTGTCGGTGATGCTGTGCCAACCAGCCACGAATCGGCTATGCCTGCGGCATGCAGGAAACGTCTCTTTACATCCCGGTGAAGCGGTTTCTTGAGAGTCTGGACTTCACTGTCAAAGGCGAGGTTGGCGGCTGCGATGTCGTGGGACTGCGTGACGGCGAGCCGCCCGTGCTCGTCATCTGCGAATTGAAGCTGCAGTTCAACCTCGAACTCATTCTTCAAGGTGTTGACCGTGCTGCGTCATGCGATGAGGTCTGGCTCGCGGCGAGGATGTCAAGTCGAGGCAAGGGCCGCGAGCACGATCGCCGGTTCCGTGCGCTGTGCCGGCGGCTCGGCTTCGGCCTTCTCGGGGTTGGCTCCGCCGGCAACGTCGAATTGCTGCTCAGTCCGGCCGCCTTGCCGCCCCGGCGAGACCCGAGGCGAAGATCGCGCCTGATGGACGAGCATCGGCGCCGGCGCGGCGACCCTGTAGTCGGCGGCGGCTCGCGTACGCCGGTCATGACCGCTTACCGGCAGGACGCGCTGGCCTGCGCCGCTGCCATGGTCGACGGCCCAAAACGCCCGCGCGATCTGAAAACCATTTCGCCACGCGCCGCCAATATCCTGCTTCACAATGTCTATGGCTGGTTCGCCAGGGCCGAGCGCGGCGTTTATGCGCTTACCGACGTTGGCCGTGCTGCGCTACAGCGCTGGCCTCAATCGGCTTCTGACGAGGCGGCACGAGTCGTTTGAGCGACTTGCAGCGACAGGCAGACAACGAAGCCCACGTCAAGTGACAGAAGAGGTGGAGCGGCTTACGGTTGCCGGCCGCGCAACCGTGAGCAGAGTGGTCAGCCCCAGCGGCAGCGACGGCTGGATGACGGGCTTCTCGCGCTCAGGTTTCTTTAGAATGTAGAGCGGCTTGGCTGTCCTCAGCTGCTGCAATTGTCGCCGGGCCTTGGCGCGCAGGGCGGTTTCCGCGGGGGCGGGCGATCCATTCTCAAGGACCAGAGTGAAAGCCTGGGCCGCCTCATCCGTCCGCTGCAGGGCGAGAAGGCTGCGGCCCAAGGCATAACGCGCCAGAATGAGGTCTGGGTTGAGGTCCGTTGCTCGCCTAAACGACTCGATGGCTGCGGAGTGGTCGTTTAGCGACTGCTGCGCAATGCCCAGGCAAAGCCAGGCGTCTACAGATTGCGGCGACATGGCTGCAAGCGCGCCGAAGCATTCGGCAGCCTGACGGTGATCGCCCTTGGTGCCCAGAACGTGACCGAGTCCGTACAGAGCCTGATTATGCGTCGGCTCGGTGTTCAGGATCTGGCGATAGATGTTTTCGGCCTGGATGATCCAACCCTTCTTGTGGAGGCCGGCCGCCTGCTGCAACGCGCCGACCAAGGATCGCCTGTCCAGCCGGTCGCCAAGGTTCCGGCCGGTTTTGGTTCGTATCAATGTGCAGTTGAGGACGGTGTCGTGGGTACCGAAGGAATATTTGTAAGGTTCGTTGCCGCGCAGGAAATCATATGTCCGGAAACCGTTCTCGATCGCGCGGCGGATGCAATAACCGTGCAGGACCAGTCCCGACGGCAGCATGTCGGCCGTCTCGTCGCGCCCGACCATGTGGAACAGCATGCTCTTCTTGACCGGATCGAGGAAGATCGCGAGAGCGCTCAAGGGCCGGTCGCCGTGCCAAAGTACAGGCACAAACAGCGTGCCCCGTTCGAAAGCTTGCCTGAACAGCGATCGGTTGCTCTTGACCAGGCCGGGAACCAGCTTCCCTTTCCGCGGCGTCCACTTGATGCGCCAGAACTCGAGCAGGATGTCGATATCGCGCTCGATGGTAGAGGCGTCGGCATGCGTTATGCGAAACTCGTCAGAGTTCTCCAGTTTCCGGAGAAATCTCCGCATCTTTTGGCGGGTGTTAGCGCTGAGATTGTGCAGAAGATAATCTTCCCATGAGGACGGGAGGTCGATGGCCGGGCATATGCAGTTGTCAACATTGTCAACCTGGTTGACGCGCCTTATCCGACGCATCGTCAGCCGATTGTCGGAAAGCTGCTCCATCAGCCAGCCTATCCTGCGTTCCGACATCCGCAGGTTTTCCAGATGCAGGCTGGCCCAATGCATCGTCTTCAGATGCTTCGCGAATACCGCGATTGCCCGGTAGGCGTATTCCGGCGCGCAGAGGATGCCGGTATAATCGGCTGCGAGGTTTCCCCCCATATACACTTCATGGTAGATTTCGCCGGTATTTTTCCTCATGCTGGTGCGCAGCCGGAGCGGCAGAAGCGCGACATAGGGAGAACCCGGCGGCCCCTTGCGCGCCGCCAAAATGAACCATTCACCGTCGAAGCGTCGAAGATAGTGGGAAAGAAAGTCCCACGAGACGAAGAAATGCGCGTCAGGATCCCTGGCGTAGAGGTCGTCCCAGTTGTCGCGAAGCCCGTTCAGTTCTTCCGGGCGTGTCAAGACGTCGATCTGCATATTTACCCCCCCCCGCCTCTACGGTCAGCGCTCATTAAATGCCCTAGCCATGCTGTCCTTGATCGGCTTGGACAGGTAGCTGAAAAAGGTCCGCTCCGCCGTCTGGATGAGAATTTCAGCGGGCATGCCTGGCGTCGGAACAAATCCAGGCACGCGAGCCAATTCGCTGACTGGCAGGTTGACGCGCGCCAAATAGACCTCCTTTGCGGTCGGGCCGGAGGCGTCGGGGAGCGAGTCGGCCGAGACGTAGTAAACTTCGCCGTTCAGAACCGGCGTCGTGCGCGCGTTGAGCGCGACCAGCCGTACCGTCGCCTTTTGTCCGACCTTGACATTGTCGATCTCGGTGCGAGGCACCTGCGCTTCTATGATAAGCGGCACATTCGCCGGCAAGATCTCCATGATGCTCTTGCCGCTCTCGATCACGCCGCCGGACGTGTGGTAGAACAGCCGCACAACAGTGCCCGAAACCGGCGCATTGATCGTCGCTCGACGCAGCACGTTTTGCGCCTCGCGGGACTGTTCGCGGATGCTGTCCAGTTCGGTTTCAACGCCCTCGAGTTCGTCGAGCGCCGCCTGGCGGTAGGCGTTTTCTGTCTGCCGCATCTCCTGTTCGTGCTTGATGACCTGGGCGCCGGTCTCGGATATCTCGGCTGAGAGCCGCCCCATCTGCCCTTCGGCATCTGCTATGGCGCGCTGAATTGCCTTGATCTCGGTCGCGCGGATCAATCCTTGGTCGAGCAGGGTCTTCTTGCCGGTATACTCCTCGCGTAGCAGACCGAGCTGTATCGTGACCGCTTTCAGCAACTGCTCATAACCGCCCGCCCGGAACTTCAGGGCGCCGATGTTCTGGTCGAGCAACCGGATCTCGCTGCTCATTTTGGTGCGCGAGCCCTCGAAGTTGAGACGCTGGCTATGCACGATCGAAGCAATTTCCGGGTCGTCGCGATTTTCGGTTATTGTGGCCGGGAACGCAATCGTCTCCGCCCCGTGCACCTCGGCGGTCAAGCGTGCCACGATCGCTTCAAGGCGCGCCTGGCGGAAGAACAACTGCCGTTCCTTTGCCCGCGCGGCCGTTTCGTCGAGCAGCACCAAAGGCTGATCGGTTACGACATGGTCGCCTTCGCTAACCAGAAGCTGCTTGATGATACCCCCTTCGAGGTGCTGGATGATCTTGTTCTGCCCAGTGGCCACGAAGCTTCCTTGCGCGACGATCGCGGCTGCGAGCGGTGCCGTGAATGCCCAGGTGCCAAATCCGCCGAAGGTGACGGCCATCAGCAGCAATCCGGCGGTCGTCTGCTTCCAAATGGAACGCGGAACGGCGCCATACCATTGAGCGTCTTCGATCTTGGCTATTTCCTTCACGGCCGTTCTCTCTCATTTGACCTGAATATTGGCAAAATGGCCGCCATCGAGGCTCATGCCGCGCGCCGCCAAAGCCTGGAGCACGTCCTGACGCATTCCGAAAAGAGCCACGGTGCCGTTGACGAGCACCAGGATCTTATCCACGGTCTGCAGCAAAGCAGGCCGCTGCGTGATCGTGACCATCGTGATCTTTTGCTCTTTGGCTTGCTGTAGAGCGCGCGACAAAGCCAACTCGCCAGCAGTGTCGAGGTTCGAATTCGGCTCGTCGAGGACCACCAATTTCGGGCTGCCGAAAAAGGCGCGCGCCAGAGCGATACGCTGCTTCTGCCCGCCAGAAAGCGGCGCGCCGTCGGCGGCGACAAAGGTCTCGTAGCCATGCGGAAGCGAGGCGATCAGTTCGTGAACGTCGGCCAGCTTGGCGGCTTCGTAGATTGCGCCATCGTCGACGTCTTCGCGCATTCTGGCGATGTTCGCCTTGATCGACCCCGGGAAAAGCTGCACGTCCTGGGGAAGGTAGCCGATGCTTTCACCAAATTGCCGCTGATCCCAGTTCCGCAGGTCCATCAGGTCGAGCCGCACGCTTCCCGAAGTGGGAAGGATCGAGCCGACGAGCATTTTGCCCAGGGTCGTTTTACCGGCGCCCGAATTGCCGATGATCGCCAGCGAGTCTCCGGCCTCCAGCCCAAAGCCGATGCCATTGAGCACGACACGTTTGGTTCCTTGCGGCACGAACAGCAGCCGCTCGACATCGAGGCGCCCTTCCGGACGCGGCAGCTTCAGGCGTTCGAAGTTCAGCGGGGATTCCTTCAGCAGCGCACTGATGCGGCCAAAGGCGGCGCGTGACTGCACAACCTGGTTCCACCCTTCAATCGCACCCTCGATCGGGCCAAGTGCGCGACCGGCAATGATTGACGCGGCGATGACCATGCCGCCCGTGACCGAGCCTTCGATGGCCAGATAGGCGCCCCAGCCGAGCATTATGACCTGGGTCAGCAGCCGGACGCCCTTGGAAAGAGAAGCAAAGGCTATGTTTCTGTCCTGAGCTATGACCTGCCATTTGAGCGAGTTGCCGGTATCCTTGCCCCAGATCCACACGGCTTCGGGGATCATCGCCAGCGCGTTGATGATCTGCGAGTTGCGCGACATCGAATCGACGTGGAGGTTGGCTTTGGTTTGGCTTGTGTTGGCCTCGCCGAACGGCTTGGCGGTTGCGCGCTGGTTGGCGAGCGTGATGGCCAGCAGCAGCAGCGCCGTCGCCACGACGATAAAGCCGAGGTCGGGGTGGATCAGGAATATCGCCAGCATGAACAACGGGGCCATCGGCGCATCGAGAAGAGACAGCAACGTGCCGGACACCAGAAACGTACGCAGCTGCTGAAGATCCCCCAGCGTCTGATATTCGCGCCCGTTGCTGTGCAGTGAAGCCCTGGCGGCTGCGCTGAGGATTGGTCCGCCCAGTTGGGCGGCGACCTCGACCGCTGTGCGCATGAGGATGAAGCGCCGGATGGCGTCAAAAACCGACTGCAGGATGACTGCGCCGACGATCACGATCGTCAGCATCACCAGGGTGTCGACCGAGCGGCTCGTCAGCACGCGATCCGAAATCTGGAAGAGGTAGACAGGTATCGCAAGCACCAGCACGTTGGTCGCGATCGTGAAGATCATCACCGCAATGAGGTTCTTCTTGACCGCGCGAAGGCCGGCTGTGAGGCTGGCCGAGAGATCGACTGGGCCGAGACGCTTGTGGAATGCGCCGCCGCCGCCGCCATTGCCGCCGCCACCGCCGCCCCCCTTGCCGGTTCCGGTCGGGCCGCCGCCGCCAGGCACTTCCCGGGCAAGTAAGGGACCGCGGTCGCCCTCGATTGTCACGCCGGGCAGAACCGGCTTGTTCTTCATCTCCTGCGTGGGCGGCTCTACTCGCGCGCTCGGCTGGTCCTGCTTGCCGGGCGCGTCCTTCGGCGCGTTCGGCGTCTTGCGTTCCAATATTTCCGGCTCCGGCTTGCGCGCCGGTTCTTCCTTTGGTGGCAAGGCGCGCTGGGCCGGCTCGGAGATCCGAGGGCTTGGTGGCCGGATCTCCTGCGTGGGCGGCTCTACTCGCGCGCTCGGCTGGTGCTGCTTGCCGGGCGCGTCCTTCGCCGCGTTCGGCGTGTTGCGTTCCAATATTTCCGGCTCGGGCTTGCGCGCCGGTTCTTCCTTTGGTGATACGGTGCGCTGGGCCGGCTCGGAGATCCGAGGGCTCGGTGGCCGGATCTCCTGCGTGGGCGGCTCTACTCGCGCGCTCGGCTGGTCCTGCTTGCCGGGCGGGTCCTTCGGTGCGTTCGGCGTCTTCCGTTCCAATATTTCCGGCCCGGGCCGGCGCGCCGGCTCTTCCATTGGCGCTACGGCGCGCTGGGCCGGCTCGGAGATCCGAGGGCTCGGTGGCCGGATGGGGTCGGGCCTTCTCATGCTGTCTGCGGCTGGAGCAGTGGGCGTGGCCGGCGACGGAGCCGAAGGCACTTTTGCTTGCGGGGAGGGAGGTTGCACCTCGCGTTGCTGAGCGCTTCTATCACCAGGTAAAGGCGCGGTTGAAGGGCGCGCTTGTTCGGTGATCTTGGCTTGTTCGGTGACCTTGGCTGGCGTCGCGTGGCGAAGCGATGTCGGCGTTTCGGCTGGCCGGGCGTCCACTATGCGCCACAATTCGGCAACGACATCGTCCAGTTTTTCCACCGAACGATCGACCGCCCTGCTGTGACGAAACAAAGACTGTGCGATCGGTTCGGCGGCGCTTCGCCCGACTGCTTCGCCGCCGTCATCCGGCCGATCCCATTCTGGTTCCTGGGCGAAAGCGCGCCCGGTTTGATCGCGATCTTCGGTCATTGCTGCCACCCCGGTTCGAAAATCACGCGAGAACACTTTGCATCGGATCGGAATAGGTCTCAGGCACGAGCGAGGGATACGCCACGTTTTGAGAGGCTTCCGGCGCCAGCATGTCATCGTCGAGGAAAGCGCCCGCTTCATTCACCAGCACGTCGGGATTCTGGCCGCCAAGATCGGGGCCGGTGGAAATCAGCTCCGCCTGGATGAGGATCTCGTCCGAATAGATGCCGCCGCCTACATAGGTCTTGCCGGTGGAATCCACGTCGGCAATGTAGGCATAATTGACCAGCGAGTTGGTTCCCGTCGAAATTGTCCAGTCCGCCTCCGGATGCGCCAGCGCATTCATGGCCAGGGCCACCTGATCGCTGTCACCAAGAATGGTGGTCTGTTTGATGTATTGCAGATTGAGGATGTCGCCGGAGATGTAGAGCACCCGAATCGCCCCGATGCCCGCGAATGGGCCATCGCCCAGTATGTCGGAAAGGTCGCCGTTGCCGTTCTGCAGGCTTTCACACGCCTTGCGATAAGCTTCAGACATCGCCTCGAAGCGATCGCCGGCGCCGTAATTGACGATGCTGGCCTGGTTCCAAAGCAGATTGTCGCTGGTGGAGGCCGCGCCTTCGCCGGTTGTCTGGAAACCATCGACCGCGCCGATCAGGTCGTTGTCCAGGAGCACGTTCAACTGATGGATGATGTTGGCGTCATAAATGTTTCCGCCGACGACGATCAGGTCGTAATTGAAGCCCAGTTCGTCCAGCGAAATGTCGTTAGCCGCCGTGTTGGCGCCGGCTGTCACCAGCGTCTTGACTCCCGATGACGACAGGATGGAAACGTCATTGTCCATCATGAAGGTGTATTGCTGGATCCAGTTCATGATGAGCAGGTCGCCTTCGACCTCGGTGACAACCCAGTGCTTGGGAAAGTCACCCTGCTTGGCCTGCGACGCCGCAGCTTCCGCCGACGGATCGATGCGCTTGAACATCGCGATATTGAAGCCTTGGGTCGGATCGGTGGCGTTCAGGCCCCAACCGTTGATGGAGGAACTGACGAGGTCGCTGTCGCACGAGACATTGATCTGAATGATCGCGTTGAGCTCGACATGGTCGCCCATCACCGCGCAAACCGGCGACTGCAGCCAATTGTTGGCCATCGCCACGCTGTTGACGAGGAGATTGCCGCCGGCTTCCAACTCGACCGAAACATCGATGTCGATGCTTCCGGACCCAGGCGTGTAGGAGGGTTGCTCAGCCTCTTCTTCCTCGTCCTCGTCCTCCTCGTCCGCTCGACGGTGCTTCTCCGGGAGGTGATCGTCGAGCTTGGGCGCTTCGTCCACGGATTGCCCATTGACGTAAGTGCCTTCGATGACGTCGGCCTTGACGACGAAAACATCGGCTTCGCCATCCGTTTCCTCCGGATAGCCGTTGAGCCGTTCGCCGGCTGTCTTGATGACAGCCACTATCTCCTCGGACGAACCCGGCATTTCCAGATCGTCGATCGGCGACAGATCCGCCGCCGCGCCCAGCAAGGTTGCCATTTCGGCAGCATGGTCCGCTGCTGCGGGAGAGAATTTCAGGCCATGTCCGCCAGCGCCTGTATAGTCGTTGTCGGAGAGCCGAACCTCCTGATTGATAAGGACCGCCACCGAGCCAGGGGGCTCGATATGGGGCAGGATCAGGCGTGAGGGCGCACTCCCCATCGGGTACGCTTCCTGGGGAAGCAGGAAACCTGGATAGGCGACGTCCGGCTGCGGGATCGCGGGGATGTCTGGAGGAACGAATTGGAAATCCGACCAGGGTGTCGACAGGACAAGTTTTGGTGGAACTGGCGAATACTCGATGGAGGGAACGAAATCCTTCAGAGTGTATCCTGCGTCGACGTTGACCGTCTGACTGGCAAGCTCTGGCGTTTCTTCCTCGACCGCCTGGGCCGCCTTGAATTCGTCATAGGCTTTCCTGAGACGGGTTTGCTCCAGCGTGATTTCAAAGAGTCCCACAAAGTGGCTGATCGCCTCGGTGATCTTGTCCATATACACGGAAGTTTCCTCCGGTTTTCGAGATCATCCGCGCCCTTGCCGGGTCGCGCTTCTCTTCTCTGGTTCGAAAGACTGCGCGGGGTTTTCCCCCGCGCAGTCCCTTTTTTGCAGGTCCCGCCGTTGCGAGACCTGCCATGCCAGTTATGTCGCGTCGTCTTCGCCAACCACCGAGCTGGTGAGGTTGCCGCCCACTACGGTCATGTCGACCGAGTGGCCTTGCAGGTTGGCGCCCATGACGATCTGCTGGTTGAAGCCGTTCATGTCGATGGTGCCATTGGCGTTGGCCTGGCTGATGGCTTCAATGTGCTGGTCGTGGCCGATATTCGACCCCCAGCTGCCGCCGTCGCCGCCAGCGCCAGCCGCGCCGCCGGTCGCAGTCGCTGCGCCGCCGTTGCCGCCAGCGCCGCCCGTGGCGTCGCCGCTCCAGGCATAGCCACCGTCCGCACCGTCAGCCCAAGCGCCGCTGAGAGCAACCGCGCCCGTTCCACCGGTCGCCGTCGAAGCGCCGCCGGTCGCGTCACCGCCAGTCGCGTCGCCGTTCGTGGCCGCACCGCTGGCAGCTGCGCCACCGGTGTTGACGTTGCTCGCCAGGCCGCTGCCGGCGCCGCCGCTGCCGGCTCCGCCGGTTGCGTCGCCGCTCGTGCCAGCCCCACCCGCGCCGCTGGTCCCACTGCCGCCGGCGCCGCCGACGCCAGAGCCAGAACCAGTGCCGGAGCCGGAGCCTGAGCCAGCGCCGCCGGTCGAGTCTGCCGCGCCGCCAGTCGAGGTTGCAGCACCGCCATCGACATCGGCGAAGTTGCCGGCATTCGCGCCGCCGCCGCCGCCGCCGCCGCCACCGCCGCCGCCGCCGCCGGTGTTGCCGGCATCGGTGTCGCCATTCGCGGCGATCGGGATAGCTACGGCGACGTTGTCATCCTTGGAGAACCAGGCATCGCTGTCGCTGCCAGCTTCGGCATCGTCCATCAGCGCCAGGGCAACCGGCACCGCGGTCGAGTTGCCGCCGTTGCCGCCATTGCCGCCGTTGCCCCCGTCGCCAGCCTTGGCGTCGGCAAAGCCAAGCGCGCCAGCGTCGCCGCCCTTGGCGTCGGAATTGCCGCCGTCGGCCTTGGAGTCGCCGCCGACGCCGACGCCCAGGCCGAGGCCCAGACCGAGCCCGACGCCGTCGCCGCCGTCGCCGCCCTTGGCGTCGCCGCTGTCGCCGCCATCGGCTTCGCCGCTGTCGCCGTAGCCGCCCTTGCCGTCACCGCCGAGGCCTGCACCGACTGCCACGCCGTTCGCGTCGCCGCCCTTGGCGTCGCCGCTAACCGCGATCGGCACGGCGTCGCCGCCATTGGCGTTGCCGCCGTCGGACTTGGCGTCAGCGGAGCCGACGACAATCGGCACGCTCACGGCCACACCGCCGCCCTTGGCGTCGCCAGCCTTGGCGTCGCCGCTATCGGCATCGCCGCCCTTGGCGCCGAAGCCACCAAAAGCGACCGAATCGCCAGCATGGCCGCCGTCGCCGCCGGCATCAATGCCTTCCTCGGACTTGGCGTAGCCACCCTTGGCGTCGCCCTTGTTGCCGAAGTAGCCATCATTCTTGACCGTCGCGCTGCCGAGATAGTCGTTGTCCTTCATGTCGCCGGTCTGGTTGATGATGGTGGCGCTGTGGCCATTGCCAGCCCCGGCAAACGCGCCGTTCAGGACATCCGAGAAGCTGACGTCGTCGCCCGGATCGAAGCTGATGTCGCCGTCGCGGCTGAACATCATGACGCCGCCGAGGCCGACAGCCACGTGGTCGAGGTCAGCGAAATCGTCGTCCGACTTTCCGTCCGACGACGCGTGGGCGCTAACACTGGCTTTAACGTCGGTGTGGTTGGTGTTGGAGTTGGAGTTGTTGTTGTTGTTGTTGCTATTGTTGCTGTTGTTGTTGCTGCTCGAATTGCTATTGTTGTTGTTGTTGTTGCTGGTCGAATTGGCCGTAGCGTCAGCGTCGCCAATGCCGATGCCGGCTCCGATACCTACGCCTACGCCGACGCCGACACCGGTGGAGTCAGCGTCGCTCTTGGCGTCAGCGTCGGATTTTGAGTCGGCATCGGATTTGGCGTCGGCGCTGGCGTCGCTCTTGGCGTCGGCGCTGGCGTCGCTCTTGGAGTCAGCGTCGGATTTTGCATCGGCATCGGCATCGGCGACGTCGCCGATGAACTGCCAACCGGTGTTATTGTTGGTGCGAGAAGTCATTGTCGTTCCCTCGGTTAGGGGCCGCGACAACCGAACCACATTCATTCTGACGTGGTCTTGGGCTGCTCGCGGCCGTTAAGTTTTCATGTGGTTGGTTTGGATCGCCTGCGCCTAGGGGACTAAGGCCGGAGATCCGGTCATCGTCTGTTTGTACGGCGTCACCTCCCTTTGACGGGGGAGCGAGGCAGCCAGGTTGCGCACGAGTTTCCGCCTGCGCCGCCCAACGGTGCGGTCGCTCGCTGCTCTCGTGACTCTCTGGATGTTCCCCAAGCTCCCAATTCGGAACATTGGAAGTCTGTGACCGTCAGCGGTAAAATGTAAGCTGATAGTTGGAGCTAGCCCGTTTGGGACGAGCTGCTCGCCATGAAGGGTTAAATCCTGGACGGTGACTAGGTCGGCAGCAATCGTGAATCGCGGACAGTTGCGCGCCGCGCCGCTGCCAGCACGGGTTGCCCTAGCAATTGCCTAGCTCGTCAGGACTATATTTTTTCGCCTATTTTTGAGTTAGGAAGTCGTTAACGTGTGTCGTCCGGGTAGGGGTTCCCGGCCTTTAGTGAGTGCTAGTAACGGGGTGGGCCATGAGTGGGGTGGATGGGGTGGAGGCGAGCGGACGAGGTCGAGCTGATACAGCCGATAGAGAATCCTGGGCCCGACGAACCTTGCTGTTCATCGCCCCTGACGACACGATCTCCGATAGCCTGGTGCATGCCGTCGAAAGGGAATTCCCGTGGATCGGGGCTGAGCGCGTTCGCGACCTGTCCGCCACCTGGGCTGCGTTCGATCCCTCGGTTTCCCTCATTCTGATCGATGCGGTGTTTCTGAGCGAGATCGATTCCTGTTCCGCCCAGCTGGCCCGCTTCCACCCGGCAGCCATGACCGCTGTGATGCAGGACGACGGCAGGAGGCCGCTTTCCCCCGATGAGGTCTTTGC
Organism: Mesorhizobium sp. WSM4820; assembly: GCF_055811075.1. Classification (NCBI taxonomy): domain Bacteria; kingdom Pseudomonadati; phylum Pseudomonadota; class Alphaproteobacteria; order Hyphomicrobiales; family Phyllobacteriaceae; genus Mesorhizobium; species Mesorhizobium sp. WSM4820. The sequence continues at coordinate 118,995 of NZ_JBVVQN010000021.1, forward strand.
GTCGCGAGTGGTGCGCGGCGTGCTTCCCATGAACCTGAAGCTGGATGTGTGGCTTTCCGTAATCAGGCTCATGCTGCGCGGAGGCGAATATTTCCCCTTGGCCATGTTCCAGCCGTACCTGAACAACGGCATCCCACATAGCGACGCGAAGGAAGCGAAGCCCGCCATCAAACGGCAAGCCGCACTCGAGGAGTCAGGCCAGCTGACATGTCGGGAGAGTCAGATCCTGGAGATGGCGTCGCAGGGACTGCAGAACAAAACCATAGCGGCCGCACTTCGCCTTTCCGAACACACCGTCAAAATTCACATGCACAACATCATCAACAAGCTGGGCGCCCACAACAGGACTGAAGCCGCAGCCCTTTTTCATGCCAGACGGGTTGCGGCCGCTGGAATGGTTCCCGGTGCGGATCGCCCGGTGATCTCAACTCTCACGTGAGCAGGTCGATGCCACGCTTCCAGGAGATTTTACTGCTTGTTGGTCAATTGAACTACACATGGACCAACACAGAAAGCTTGCTGATTTACCTGATTGCCGGTCTGGCGAAAGTAGACAAGGAGACTGCGATCGTCATTTTCCTGACGCTGAACACCACGCGTGCACGGATCGAACTGGTCGAGCGGTTGGCGAAGATGGCGGGAACACCGGTTGAATGCCGACGCCAGGTCCTGGAGATCGCCAGCCAGCTTACCCGGCAGGGAAAGCTGCGCAACAAATACAGCCACTGCATCTATTCGTTCGACGAAACGGGAACGCATGCGAGCACGCAACTAATGCGCATCTTCGACAGCAAGGATGCAATCAAATATGGGAAGATCGAGGAGCTCGACGATTCCGAGATGAAGCGGATCAGCGCCTCCATCCAGGCGATCAGCGCAATCAACAAGGATATTTGGCGGGTCGTCGAAAGCAATTCCTTCCCGCATTGAATTGCTTGTCCTGTGCCGCGCGCATCGAAGTTGACGTAGGCGGCGATCGGGTCCGGGCCGCCGTGACGTCCGCCTGGACGCATTATCGCGCAGAGCCAGTGACGTCGCGGCCAACGGTCGGGCTGAGGACACCAGATGAAAGATAGATCCGGTTAGCGCCGCGTCGAAATCGGCGCGGGGCGATCAAGGCACGGGTGTCAGGTTCTTATCCGCGTCCACTTGCCGTTTTCGGACTGGGACTGCCGAGCAAAATAACGGTACGAGGTCCGTGACCAGTTCCTGATCGCGCCCGTCCTGTTATCCAGCACCAGATCGCCCTGGTTCGTCCGCACCGTCAGGACCGTATGACCTGCGCCGCCAAGCGTCGCAACGGTCAGCAACATGGCGGATGCGGGCCACCCGCGTTTCAACAGCTCGGCTTTCTTGAGGATGGCGAAATCCTCGCAATCGCCTTCGCCGGTCGGCAAGCCCCAGACGTCGGCTCGTCCTGCGGAGTCTCTGTCGCCTCTCTCCTTGATGCGGCGATTGACCGACTTGTTCACGCTCGCAAGTTCCGCTTCCAGCCTCGGCGTGAGTTCGACCGCTTTGACCTTGCCGCGGGTGCTGCACAGCGCCGGATCGCTGGCGCAGAATTTGTAGAAGGCGGCCGGTGCAAAGGCGTAGCCTTGCGTGGCCATCTTCGTTGCTGTTCCGGTTGTTTGATTGCTGCAGCCGGCCAACAAAATGGCCGCCGCGAGAAGCGTCGCTGAACGAATCACTGAGTGTCCCCTTTTGGTGGGTCGCCATAATCCTTATGGGGGTTGGTAAATCAATCCTGAGAATCGCGATTGCGCAGGAACAAATTGTTTGCCATACTTAACAAAGTGTTACCGATGGTCGGTAATATTGATCCTTCGCGCAACCAAAGGGGACGGGAGCGCCTTTTTTTCCCTCAAGGAGGAAGAAAATGCACCTGTACCCTGACGTCTCAAGCACGATTCTAAGAATACTGCTCCTTTCATCCGCTGCCTTCACGGTGGCAATGATCACACCGGCAACCGCACAGCAGAGTCAACGTCCTCGGCTTGCGGCTGCACAGTGCCAACCTCTCACTGAAGCCAATTTCGCGCTTTGCTGTATTGCAGCCAACCGCACCAGCATTCTTTCCGCCGCGCAAATCGACATGTGCCCGCCGGTTACCACGGCCCTTATCACCGCCGCCTTGAACGAGGGCGGCGATGGTGACGGCGGCAATGGCGGCGGCAGCGGCGGCAATGGCGGCGATGGTGACGGCGACGGCGACGGCGATGGCGACGGCGACGGCGATGGTGACGGCGACGGCGACGGCGGCAATGGCGGCGGTGATA